>JBNKDX010000001.1:0-27885 GCA_050288485.1 Rhodomicrobiaceae bacterium
AGCTATGGCCCCATTCAACATGGCAGCGCCATTTACAGGCGTGGCGCTCTTGCTGTCAAGCGCCCGTCCAGAGCCATTCGCCCCATTCAAGCCCTACTTAAACACCGCGTTTCGCGAACTTATTGATACGACGCAGGAATTGGTGAAATTCGCGCGGCGCGGCGCGGCGCTACGCTTTGGGCGGCCGCGGCGTTTTCCGGGCTGGAAGGTCACAAGTGGTGGCCGTGACGTTCTGGCAGGATCGCCTTATGGGCGGTGTCCACACATGACCTACGCATGGTGAACCTAACCCTTCGCTCGCAACGCGATGGGCGGTTGCCAGTAACGCGGTCCCCGCGCGTGATGGGCGGGGTGGCGGCGCCCTCAGTGATCGCGAGCTTTCTGGTCCTTTCCCCCTTGGTGTCAATCCCTTCGAGGTTCGGTACAGCGACCGCGGTCAGGAAGTCTGCCCGGCGGAGGATCGAGCTTGTCGACAAGCTGCTGGTAGACGGCGTCGAAGCCGGGATCGTAGTTGTCCGGATGATCGCGGATCATGGCGATGACCTTGCGGCAGCAATCGGCGGCCTCGCGGTTCTCGCCGCGGGCCTCATGCACCATGCCGAGGCGGTCATAGCCATCGTGCTCGTCAGGGAACCGCTCCAGGAGGTCGCGCGCGGTCTGCTCGGCCTCGTCGAGTTTGCCGGCATGGACGAGGTCGACCACGGCGTTGGAAGCGTCCGTGAGTTCTTCGGCCTCGTCGTAGACGGTGGCGAGCATGTCGGCGAGTTCCTCCACAGCGCTGGGCAGGCGTGGTGGCGAAGCGGGAGGCTGCACGGCAGCGGCGAGCCGCTCGCGTTTCGCGGCTTCATCATTCGTCAGGCAACGACTCTTTGTTTGTCCTACCGCTTCGCTGCTTGAGGACCTGTTTGTACTTCTTGCCGCTTCCGCAGGGGCAGGGATCATTGCGTCCGGTTTTGGCCATGGCGGTCAATACGCCGTTGCTCGGAAGGATGCACACTTTGTACCAAGCTCTATTGTCTGACGCCGGATTTCATGCCCTCCTGCTCGCCTTCGATCGCGATCTTGCCAATGCCTGCCGGCGCAAGGGTTGCGCCTTGCGCCGCGGAGCTCTGCACTCCGCCCGGTACCGGCGCAAACCACGCGGCCGGCTCTGCAAGCTTGGCGAGGAGCACGACTGGCGTTTCAGCTATTGCTGCGCCCGCGACGGCTGCCGCACGCGGGCGACGCCGCCGTCGCTGCGCTTTCTCGGCCGCAAAGTCTATCTCGCCGCCATGGTGGCGCTGGCTGCGATCATGCAGCATGGGATCACCGGGGCGCGGATAAGACAGCTGCACAAGGCCGCACGCGTCAGCCGCCGGACGGTTGCGCGCTGGCGGCTGTGGCGGCGCAGCACTTTCCCCGCAACCCCATTCTGGCGGACTGCGTGTGCCGCATTCATGCCGCCGGCCGATGAGGATCGTCTGCCAGCCTCGCTGCTCAAGCGCTTCTCCGATGACGGCACATCCTGTCCGGACACCCCTGGTGCTGCACAGCTGCTGCGATGCTTGGAAGCGATGTTTACTGATCGCGACCAGGAGCGACGTTTATCTGGTCGCGACCAAACAAGTGTCGCTCCAAGCGTCGCTCTGAATCGCAGCCACAAACAGCTGATGGCGCTGTTGCGCTTCATCGCCCCCCTCACCGGAGGCTGCGAGCACGCTCAGTAGCGGTCTTCTCAGATCCGCAGAGGATGCCCGTCGCCGGAAAAATCTGCGTCCTTTATCGTCTGTGCGCCCCGATCCACAGGAGTGCCGATGTGATGGAGCAGGAGCGGAGTCCTGGAGTCCTTGTTGGCCGCGATCAGACAAGCATCGCGGCGAAGTCCACGAGCGGTGGGCGCACCTGCGCTTCTCCGTTACCGTCCTCAAGCAGCGAAGCGGTAGGACAGCAAAAAAGCACAGCTGTTGGCCGCTCCCCCGCCAAAGGGCGAACTGCGCGCCGCCATCGAGGCGCTCGCCGCTCAAACCTGGCGCCACCCGGCCACAGGCGATCCTGTCCGCTTCGGCTTCTCCACCATCGAGCGGTTGGTGCTACCGTGCCCTGAAGGAACGGTTTTTGTTGTCCTACCGCTGCGCCACTTGAGGACGCAGTGATCCCGTCGGCGTCCTGCGCCGCATACCGTCGCGATGCTTGTCTGATCGCGACCAGCAAAAAATTCGTAACAATGCCGGCCGGCAGATCGCGATGAGCGGCGCCGTCCGGCAGGCTGTGCTGGCGCAATACGCCGCGCACAAAAGCTGGAGTGTCCAGCTCCATCACGACAATCTCGCCGCTCTGGCTGAGACGAGGCCCGACCTGCAGCCGGCGCCGTCCTACACCACGCTGCGCCGCTTCTTCAAAGCCAACGGTCTCGACCGCCGCCGCGTTACATCGCGCCAGACCGAAGGCGCCGCCCGCGCCGAGGACCGGCTCGCTGATCGCGAGATGGGCGACATGTTCGGCGTCGAACTGCGGCCAACCAATCGCTGGGGCGGCGCCAAGATGCTCCGTGACCGTTGGCAGCCCCACATCGACGCCGCGCTGTCGCGCCCCGTCCTCATCGTCGACGAGGCGCAGGAAATGCCGCCCGCCGTACTCGCCGAACTGCGTCTCCTGTCCTCCGCACGTCTCGACAGCCACATCCTGCTCACCGTCGTCCTCGCCGGCGACGGCCGCCTCGTCGAACGTCTGCGCTCCGACGAACTGATGCCGCTCGCCAGCCGCATGCGCGTCCGCCTCGCCCCAAGTGAGCGTTTATCGCGAACGGTAAACGTTCGCTTAAGCGCGCCACGCCGGAGGAACTGCGCGAATACATCGAGCACGGACTGCAGAAAGCCGGCGCCGCCAAGATGATGACGCCCGAGCTGGTCTCTACAGTGAGTGAGCGCTTGACGCTCACGATAAACGTTCGCTTTCCCGCGACGCCAATATCGCCCTTGGCAAAGGCAGTGCGATCAAGCCGCTCTCCGCCTTTCTCATCGGTCAATCCGATAAAACTGAAGCGCTCGTCCGGAAGGTCGAAGGCGCCATGAAGCCGCCATAGGCCGCTGTTCTTCTTTGCCTCTTTCCCTGCCTTCGGAACCGTCGTCCCGTCGAGGCGCCGGATGCGCCGTCCTCCTGCCTCGGACGGGACGCCGGCGTTGAGGAGTGTGCCTGCGAGATGTTCCATCCAGGCGCCGCACTTGCGCAGGCGCTTAAGCAGGGCAACGTTGGAAAGGTCTGCGAGACCGGCTGATGCGGCCCATGCGCTTGCCGATCTCAGCCCCATGCCGCCCAGGCAATAGGCCAGGACCAGACGTAGCAGATCGGTTGCGCAGGCCACTGCCCGGCTTCGAAGAAACGCCCCCTTCACGCGGGCGGACGCCTCGATGGGCGCTGTCCCGCCAAGCCGGGTAAGGATGGTCTGCCAAAGCTCGTTCAGAAGCGTTTCGTGCGTCATGCCATGCTAGAATCTGACTCGATTCCAGCTGGTGTTAGCGCGTGTGGGCGAGATGCCTGGGGGGCTAAGCAGACTTTCGTTGGCCGCCCAACGAATGCCAGCTTAGACTCTTTATGTTTTCGCAGAGTTTTTTCGCAAAACCGGGAAGACCACTTTTGCGAACTCTGCTTAGCGGCGGAAATCCGGCATTTTTCACACGGATTGCAGTGCGGCAGCCCAGGCCCGAATGGATACGCCGTCCGGTTGAGAACGCTCATCAACGCTATTTTATGGTTTATAGCTGATAGTCCCGCGCATGTTGTGGGAACAGAACTTTCAGCGCGCGGTCGAGTCTCTGGCTGGTACGGCGGAGAATAGCGGCGCCTATGTCAGCCCCCGTTCTACCGGCGATCCGGACCAGGTCACTGAAGCCCGCTTTTTGGCGCTCGGCGGAAATTCTCCGGCGTATTCGGGCGACGCGTTCACCGAAGATCCCGCCGAGCCCTGCGCCGCCATCCTGCTGACGAGGCGCATCGACCCTGCCGAACTGGCCAATGCCCTCGCCGAGGCGCAGGACCCGGCCTTGCCGATCGCCGATTTCGGCGGCAATCCCGAGCTTCGAAGCGATTTTTCGCGCGCGAATCTGAACGTCGAGAGCTTCGGCGAGATGAAGCAGACATTCGCGCCGATCTGGCGGCGGCTCGTGGAGCTGCCGTTCCATTCCCTGCGCGAGGACCGGGCCGAACTGACGACGCTCCGTCTCAGCTATTCGCGCGCCGCGGCCATCGAAGGCGCGCTCACGGCGGAGACGCGCAATGTCGTGGAATACCCGCTCCTCGGGCTGGGCGCCTCCCCGCAGCGTCAACTGGAGCTGCTCGCGGACGCGGGCCTTCTGCATCGCCGCTTCTTCACGCGCACGCAGACCTGCGGCAGATGCGGCTCGGCGCGGCTCAACGTGTTCGAGGCCTGCCCGTCCTGCAGCAGCGCGGACATCGCGGAGCAGGAAATCGTCCACCATTACCGCTGCGGCGCGCAGGAAGCGGAATCGCACTTCAGACAGGGCGAACTGCTGGTCTGCCCCAAATGCCGCCGCATTCTGCGCCATTTCGGCAAGGATTACGACAAGCCCGGCGTGGTGGTCACCTGCGCGTCCTGCGGCGCCTCGAATTCACAGCCGGCCGTGCGCTTCGCCTGCCTCGACTGCAAAGCAGTGACGTCGGCGGACGACTCCAAGACGATCGACTGGTTTCACTACGATCTGACTGACGACGGCATCCGCGCACTGCGCGAAGGCCGTCTGCCGCGCTTCGAGGTCGGAGCGGCGTTCGAAAAGCGCACGCGCGCCTACTCGCCGCAGGACTTCCGGCTGCTCGTCATGCAGGAGATGCGGGTGGCGGAGCGCTACAAGCGCCCCTTCGCGGTGGCGCGTCTGTCGTTCCCGAACCTCGACACCCTCCGGCACGAGATGGGGCCTATGGCCGCGAACACTGCTCTTTTGAGCGCCGTCGACGCCGTCACCGGCGTGTTGCGCGGCTCCGATTTCGTAGGCACGCGCGGCGCCGGCTCCGCGGTGATCGGTTTCCCGGAGACCACGGCCAGAGACGTCCAGGAGAATATCATCAACCGCATCCGCGAAACCATGCGCGAGACGACCGAGGTTCCGATCAAGATTGCGGCCGAAGTTTCGGAAGGCGACGCGATCGCGTCGCTGCTGATCGAGAGTTGACGCCAGACAGCCGCGGGCGGCGGCGCCTGTGAAGGCGCTTCTACGCCCCCGCGTCTCCCGAGGAGCCGACCATGCTGAATCGCCCGATGTTGCGGATGCACGCCTCAGACAGGGCGTCCGGCAAGGCCGACGCCTATACGAGGCTGCGGCGGCTCATCGACAACAGGAAGGCGTCCGTCGGCATATTCGGGATGGGGCCGGTCGGGTTGCATCTGGCCTGCTCCGCGGCGCAGGGCGCAGGACTGCAGGTCATCGGGTTCGATATCGACGAGACGCGGATCAAGGCTCTGGAGAAGGGCAAGTCCTATGTGAGCGACCTGCCTTCCACCACCATCGCCAAGCTCGTCAAGAACGGCCACCTCGTGCCGACCGCGGATTTCTCGCTCGCGCACGATGCGGACGTGCTCATCATCTGCGTGCAGACGCCGCTCAACCAGTATCGCGAGCCCGACCTTTCCCATGTCGAAAAGGCGGCGCAGACGCTGTTGCAGCACGCGCGGCCCGCACAACTCGTCATCCTAGAGTCGACGTCCTATCCGGGCACGACGCGGGACGTGCTCGGCAATCTGCTCAGCCAGCGCGGCCTGACGCTCGGCGAGGACTTGTTCCTGGCGTTTTCTCCCGACCGTCACGATCCCGCCAATCTCCGCTATGATATCGCCACGACGCCGAAGGTCGTCGGCGGCGAAGGGCGCGCGGCGCTCGATCTCGCCTGCCGCTTCTACGGTTCGTTCATCAAGGAGGTGACGCCGGTTTCCTCGGCCGACACCGCCGAAGCGGTGAAGCTGACGGAGAACATATTCCGGGCCGTCAACATCAGCCTCGTGAACGAGTTGAAGATCCTCTTCACGGAAATGGGCATCGACATCTGGGAGGTCATCGAGGCCGCCTCGACCAAGCCGTACGGCTTCATGCCGTTCTTTCCCAGTCCTGGCATGGGGGGGCACTGCATCCCCATCGACCCCTCCTATCTGGCCTGGCGGGCGCGCTCTTACGGTCTGACGGCGCGTTTCGTCGAACTGGCCGGCGAAATCGACCTGATGATGCCCAAATACGTGGTCTGCCGGCTCAACACCGCCCTCAATGTGCGGAGGAAACGCAGCCTCTTCGGATCGCGCGTCCTCGTCATCGGCGTGGCCTACAAAAAGAACGTCAACGATCTCCGCGAGACGCCCGCGGTCGCAGTCATCCGCGAGTTGCTCAAGCGCGGGGCCAAGCCGGCGTACTACGACCCGCTCGTTCACGTCCTTCCGGCGGAGGACGGGCCGGACCCCACGCCGGAGCTTCGGTCCACGGACTGGTCGCCCGCCAAGATCGCGAGATACGATGCCGTGATCATCCATACCGACCACGACGAGATCGATTACGAAGCGCTCGCCGAGAATGCCCAGCTCATCATCGACACGCGCAACGCCTGCGGCAGCCGCGGGATCGTCAGTTCCAAAATCGTGAAGGCGTGAAGGGGCGTGCGAGGGAGCCAGCGGCATGACGAGAGCGGCGAAGGTACTGATAACGGGCGGCGGCGGCCTGATCGGCGGACGCCTCGCCAAGCAGCTCCTGGATGCCGGCTGCATGGTGACGGTGCTGGATGTAGCGCCGCTGGACGCGGGCAGCCTGCCTTATCTGGGCATTGCGCGCCACCCCGGCCTGGCCTATCTGAAGGGTTCGGTGACGGACACCGAAGCGTGGCGCAGCCTGCCGGACAACTTCGACCGCATCGTGCATGCGGCGGCCATTCTCGGCATCGAGCGCGTGCCCCGCGAGCAGATCGAGACCATGGATGTGACCGTCGTCGGCACGAGAATGGCGCTCGATTTCGCGCGGACCCTGCCCGGTCTGGCGCGCTTTCTCTATCTGAGCACATCCGAAATCTACGGTGTTTCGGCGCAGGGGCTGGACGAAGCCGCGTCCGCCGTCATCCAGACCCAGGGCCGCAGATGGTGCTATGCCTCGGCCAAGCTGACCGCCGAATTCTACGTGCAGGCTTTCGCTGAACGTTACGGCTTCCCCTATACCATCGTCCGTCCCTTCAACGTCTACGGACCGTCGCCCACTTGCAGCGGCGCGCTCACGACGATGGTCAAACGCGCAGCCGCCGGCGACGCCATCCGCGTGACGGGGACGGGGCATCAGACACGCTCCTGGTGCCATGTGCAGGATTTCGCCAAAGGATTGCAGCGCTGCCTGTTCGACCACGCGGGCTGGAACCAGACGTTCAATCTCGGCAGCGACACGACCGAAGTCTCTATCCTCCAGCTCGCGCAGACGATCCGCGACATGGCGCAGTCCTCGTCCGCGATCGTGATCGGCGACGGCGGCGAGCCGGACGTGCTGAACCGGCGGCCGGACCTGACGAAAGCGCGGAAACTGCTGGGGTTTGAAGCGCCGACCGGTCTGCCCGAGGGGATCGAGGATATTTTGGCCTGGGTGAAAAAGACAGTGCCGAAAAATCTCGCGACGGCCGAAAAAGTGCCCGGGACTTGATCGCAGAAGGGAGTATCGCTGCAATGGATGCGTTGGACATACTGCGATCATGGGGCGTAAATAGCTGGCTATATTTTTCTTGGTTCGCGTGCATATTCTTAACGCCGTACTATTATATCGGACCAATGCTTGTACCGATAGGGATGCTATGGAGCCGGAGCAAGCCCGCAATCACGCCAAATCTCAGCTTCAGCGTGGTTGTGGCGGGCAACAACGAAGAACACCAGCTTCGCAGGTTCGTGGAATCGATTGCCGAGCAGACGATCTGTGCGGAAGAAGGAAGAATCGAATTGGTCGTGGTCGATGACGGTTCCACAGATCGAACAGCCGAAATCGCTTGGGAACTCCAGCGAGAAGGCAAAATCGACAAGGTGCTGAAACTGGATCAGCGGGGCGGAAAAGCGGCCGCCCTCAATCTCGCCCATACAGTGTGCACGGGCGATATCATCATCTCGGCCGACGTTGACACCACCTTCGACAGGGACGCCTTCGCCAGAATACTGGCCTATTTCGCCGACCCGCGCGTCGGCGCTGTCAGTTGTATTGTCAGTCCGCTCAACGATGACACCAATCTGATCACCCGCTATCAGGTCATCGAATACGCGTTCTTCGCTTATTTGCGCCGCTGCATTTCGAGCGCCCTAAATATGATGCCGATGCTCGTGGGCGCTTTTTACGCCTGCCGCCGCACGGCGCTCCAGCAAGTGGGCGCATTGGAGCCGGGCGCCGTCGAAGACGTCGATCTCGCCCTGAAGCTCCGCCAGGCCGGATGGCGTGTCCTCCTGGCCCCTGAGGCTCGTGCGCTGACAATTGTGCCGGATACGATTGCGGGCCTCATCGTGCAGCGCCTGCGCTGGGATCAGGGTGTGATTAGTCTCTGGACTCGCAAGTCCGTTTCCACAATCAATCCCCGCAACGCCAACTTCTCTATCCTGAATGCACTCGTATTGCTCGAACATCTTAGCCATGAGGTTATACTTGGAATTATAATTGGGCAGCTAATATTTGTATTGTATATAACAAGCGCCGAGTTCTGGCAGATTTATGTTGGAACTATAGTTATAATAGAGTCGTTCCTTATATTTATAGTTTTTATTGCAGCGGCTGTTGAGGGGCAGGTGCCGTTTAGATACGTCGTTTATGTGCCGTATTACATCGTTCAAACGTACATACTGCGCATAATCCGATCGGTTTCAGTGATTTGGGAGCTGATTTTCTTCAGCTCTTTAAAGAACCCAGTCCTTCCAGCTCGCGTGAGAAGCCAGGTGGAGGTTTCGTGATGCATCCTTTCTACCGGCAGCACGAGATATTGATCTTCAATGACACCGATGCCGACGCCAATATCCGGCGCCCCATCCACAGCCAAGTGGAGACATGATGATGCGATTCCTGAAACGGCATGGCGCCGCGCGAATTTTGCCCGTCGAAGACCGCAAGCGCCGACTGGGTCTGATCCGTTGGCTGTATCTTGGCAGCATTATCGTGCTGATCATCTGGCTGTTCGATCTGTTCTTCGGCGGCTTGTTTTACCTAAGGAGCGACGGTCTGGTTGTCGGCCAGCCGGGGGCCATCGCTGCTGAATACCCCATCACCGTGCGCGAACTCGCGGTGCGCGAGGGTGACGTCGTCAAGGCCGGGCAGGTGGCGGCGATCGGGTCGTCCCAGAACGTGGCCGAGACCATCGCGCGCCTGACCTCCGAACTCGCGGTGCGGCAGGGCCGTCTCAGTGAGTTGCGCGTCCGCAGCCATGTGGTCAATGCTCTGATGCCGCTCGCCGAGAATCGTTTGAAAGTGGCGACACATGCCCGCGAGGAAATGCACCGGCTTCTGGACAGTGGCCTTACAGCGCTCAATCAACGCACGGCGGCGGTCGAACTTGAATACCGCGCGAAGACTGATCTCGCGACGTTGTCAGCCGAAAAGAAAGTCCTCGACAAGGAGATCTCCTCGCTGACGGTTGCCTTAGGGGAAGCCACAAAGGCTCTCACCGATCTTCGCCGCCTTTACGATGGGGGCCGCCTGCGCGTGCCTTTGGACGGCGTTATCGGCCGCCGCCTTGCGAGCACGGGTTCGGTGATGCGTGCGGGCGAGCCACTGTTCGAGGTGTATGGCAACAATCTCTATATCCTTGCCTATCTGCCCTCGGGCACGCTCTACACGGTGAAACCCGGCGATCCGGTGCGCATTTCGACTGGCCTCGACACTTACCGCGGGACGGTCAAGAGCATCGAACCATACGCAGCCGCGCTGCCACATGAGTTTCAGCGGGCTTTTAGGCCGGTCGAGCGTCAGCAGCTCATGCGTGTCGAATTCGACCGCGGCACGACGCCGCCGCCCGTGTTCACCAAGGTGTGGCTGACGTCCACCCGCTTGGCGGCACGATGGTTCGACGCCTTTCTCAGAAAAGTCTGGCCGACCTGATCTCAGAAAAGGATAGGCTGCGGCGCATTGCGATACCGCCGCAGCTTCACAAACCCCGTCGTCCCGGTGTATGGAGGAGAGAGGGTTAATGCGGCATATCTCTTCAGATTCGGCGGGTGATGAATGTCTATCGCGCTCAACAGCTCGACATTGGTGACGGTTTTCGGCGGTTCCGGCTTCGTCGGGCGCTACGTGGTTCAGGCGCTGGCGCGCACCGGCTGCCGGGTGCGCGTCGCCGTAAGGCGGCCGGACCTTGCCGGACATCTGCAGCCGCTCGGCAATGTCGGACAGATTTGCGCTGTCCAGGCCAATCTGCGCTATGAAGATTCGATCCGCCGCGCCGTCGAAGGGGCGGACGCCGTCATCAATCTCGTCGGCATCCTCCAGCAGGGCGGAAAACAGACCTTCCGAACGCTCCAGGCCGTCGGCGCGGGACTGACCGCGCGCGCGGCGAAGGAGGCGGGGGCGCGCGCTTTCGTGCACATCTCGGCGCTCGGCACCAACCGCCTAAGCAGTTCCGCTTATGCCCGGACCAAGGCCGAGGGCGAAGATCTGGTCGCGCGCGCCTTTCCCGGCGCGGTGATCCTCAGGCCGTCGATCATGTTCGGGCCGGAGGACGATTTCTTCAACCGTTTCGCCGCGATGGCGCTTATATCCCCTGTCATACCGCTCCTGGGCGGCGGGCGCACGCGCTTTCAGCCGGTCTATGTGGGCGACACGGCGCAGGCGGTGATCGCCGGGCTGGACGGACGCGCCAAGCCGGGCGTCGTTTACGAACTGGGCGGACCGCGCGTCTACACGTTCCGGGAGCTGCTCGACCTCGTCGCCCAATACACCGGCCGCCGCCGTTCCTATTTCCCGGTCCCGTTCTGGCTGGCGAAACTTCAGGGCCTGTTCCTGCAGGTGCTGCCGAACGCGCCGCTCACGCTCGATCAGGTCCGGCTCCTGCAGACCGACAACGTCGTCAGCGCCGAGGCCATCGACGAAGGCCGCACGCTGGAGGCGTTGGGCGTCGAACTGCACGCCCTGGAGACCATCGTGCCAAGCTACCTCGTCCGCTTCCGCCCGAAGGGCGAGTTCTCGCTGCATCAGGCCTGAAGCCGGGCGGCCCCGCGGCACGATAGACACACGAACGGGCTGCGATGGTGCGGACTACGTATTCCGCACTCGACACCCCCTGGTGGGAATCGCGTAATACCCTGTGTAGTGGCGTTGGCAAGAGACGCACAACCTCGCTGTTCCATCACCGGTGCGGGCTTTTCTGTGTCGGCCTGGGGCGCGAGTTAACGCTTTGCTGATATTGCGTCGCGTACAAACGTTTGTGGCCCTTCGCCGGGACCAGCGTTTGCGGCGCCATTTCGGCGGTTCTGGTCGCGAGTTGCGCCTAATTCCCGGTTCCGGTCATGCTCAGGCTTATTCATTACCCGCTCTGTCCGTTCTCCCGCTCCATAAGGCTGGCGCTGGGCGAATGCGGCGTGGTCGTGGAGCTTGACGAAGAACGGCCATGGAGCTGGCGGCGCGAGTTCCTCAAGCTCAACCCCGCCGGAACGCTGCCCGTGCTCTTGGAACGCGGCGAATTCATTCTCGCCGGGGCTTACGCGATCTCCGAATATCTCGGCGAAGCCCACACCAAGACCAATGGCGAAGGCATACCGCGCAATCTCCTGTTCCCCGGCGCGGGCGCGGAGCGCGCCGAGGTGCGGCGGCTCGCGGACTGGTTCCACCGCAAGCTCGATGAAGAAGCCAGCCGCTATCTCCTGGAGGAGAAGCTCTACCAGCGTTTCGCCGACCTCGGGCGCAGCACGCCGGATACCGATCTCATCCGTGCGGGGCGCGCCAATCTACGCTATCATCTCAGCTACATCGGCCATCTGCTGGACACGCGGAAATGGCTGGCGGGCGATGCCTTGAGTTTCGCCGATCTGGCTGCGGCAGCACATCTGTCGGTGCTGGACTATCTCGGCGAAGTGCCGTGGGACGAGTTCCCGGAGGCCAAGGCGTGGTATGCGCTCCTGAAATCGCGCCCGTCCTTCCAGCCGCTTCTGGTGGACCGCCTGCCCGGCGTGGCGCCGCCGCGCCTTTACGCGGAGCTTGATTTTTGACGCAGGCCATCGACAGTGCGGCGGGAGCGGACCGGCGGTACTCAGCCGTGGCCGTCAAGGCCGCACTCTTCGAGCGGGCGGAGCGCGAGGGCTTCGATGCGGCGGGTGTGACCACGCCGGACGGTATCGGGCAGGCAGGCGAGCGTCTGGCGGCGTTTCTGACCGAGGGCCTGCACGGCGGCATGGACTGGCTTGAGGCGCATCCAGAGCGGCGGCGGTGCCCTTCGGCGCTCTGGCCGGATGTGCGCTCCATCGTCATGCTGGGCATGAACTACGCGCCGGAAACCGATCCGCTGGCCATACTCGCCGAGCGCGGACGCGGCGCGGTTTCCGTCTATGCCCGGGGCCGCGACTATCACGACATCGTCAAAGGCAAGCTAAAGGGGCTCGCGGGCTGGCTCGCGTACACGACAGGCGAGGACGTGAAAGTCTTCGTCGATACCGCGCCGGTGATGGAAAAGCCGCTGGCGCAGGCGGCGGGGCTGGGCTGGCAGGGCAAACATACCAATCTCGTGTCGCGCCGCCTCGGCTCATGGCTGTTCCTCGGCGCCATCTTCACCACCGCGCACCTGCCGCCGGACGAGCCGGAGCGCGATCACTGCGGCGCCTGCCGCCGCTGTCTCGACGCCTGCCCCACGAACGCCTTTCCGGCCCCCTACCGGCTCGACGCGCGGCGCTGCATCTCCTATCTCACCATTGAGCACAAGGGCCACATCCCGTGCGAATTCCGGCGCGCCATCGGCAACCGCATCTATGGTTGTGACGACTGTCTGGCCGTGTGCCCGTGGAACAAGTTCGCCGCTGCCGCCAGAGAGGCGAAATTCGCCGCGCGGCGCGCAACGGCGGGGGCACCGCTCGCGGAGCTGCTGACGATGGACGACGCCGCGTTCCGGACCGCATTCGCGGGCACGGCCATCAAGCGGACGGGCCACGCCCGCTTCATGCGCAACGTGCTGATCGCGGCGGGGAACGCGGATGACGCGCGTCTCCTGCGCCCTGTCATGGCGCATCTCGCCGCTCCCGAGCCGCTGATCCGCGCCATGGCCGTGTGGGCGACACGCCGTTTTTTCCCCTGCGGCGATCCAGAGATTGCGCGCATCCGCCAAAATATGCTGCAAAGTGAGACGGATGAGGCCGTTCGCGCAGAACTGAACTGATTGGCTCGAAGAGGTTTCGTGATGAGTGTTCTCCTCTGCATTGGACTCGGCTATTCGGCGGCTGCGGTTGCGGCGCGCTTGAAGAGCCCGGAGTGGCGGATCATCGGTGCCGCCCGCAGCGAGGAGAGCGCCGAAGCCGTCAGGGACCTCGGCTATGAGGCCACGGTGCTGGCGGACGAAGGGCCGTCGGACGAGGTTTCCGCGGCCGTCGCCGAGGCGACGCATCTTCTCGTTTCCGCTCCCCCCGGCGAGGAGGGCGATCCGGTCCTCAACCGGCTGGAGGGCGATCTGGCGCGGGCGGAACGGCTGTGCTGGATCGGCTATCTGTCCACTGTCGGCGTCTATGGCGATCACGGCGGCGCCTGGGTGGACGAAGATACGCCGGTGCAGCCGGAGAACGAGCGCACGGCCCGGCGGGTGGCGGCCGAGCAGGCATGGCGGCGCTTCGCATCGGAGCGTGGCCTGCCGCTGCAGATCTTCCGCCTCGCAGGGATCTACGGGCCGGGACGCAGCCCGGTGGACGGGCTGAGGATGCTGAAGGTGCGCTATGTCGACAAGCCCGGCCAGGTCTTCAACCGCATCCATGTCGAGGACATCGCTACGACCGTCGTTGCGGGCATCCACGCGGGGGCTGAGGCGGGCGGCGTCTTCAACGTGACCGACGACGAACCGGCGCCGCCCCAGGATGTCGGCATCTTCGCCGCCGAACTGCTCGGCGCGCCCCCGCCTGAAATCGTGCCGTGGGAGAAAGCCGAGCTTTCGCCGATGTCCGCGAGCTTCTATGAAGCGAACCGGCGCGTGCGCAACCGCCGCATCAAGGAGATGCTTGGCGTGACGCTGGCCTACCCCACCTATCGCGAGGGCCTGCGCGCGCTGGTGGCCTCGGCGAAGCAATAGATACGCTTCATCAAGCCCGCCTCCAGGCCGCATTCCCGATCCTTCTTGCAAGTCAGGACCGTAGCCCGGATTAAGGATAGGCGCGGATTTTCGCCCTTGCCCTCGCCCGATCGCCCCCTTCCCGCACGCAGAAGGGCTTTACGGCGGCCGCGCTGCTGGTAAAGTAACAGACCAGTGAATGCGGGGAAACACCACGTATCCTTCTGGAGTTGCAGTGACGAACAGGGGCGAGCGAGACGGCGCCGTGCACCAGTGCGCGGGCGCAAATGTTCCTGCCGCGCAGGAGCATGCAGCTGGCCCTTTGGTTGCCGGGACGGCAAACCGCTCTTCCTCGAATGGCGCAGGGCTCGGCCTCGCCTCCGGCTCTGCGGCCTCGCCGAAGCCGCCTCCGCCGGTCTATGGCGCGCTCGACCTCGGCACCAACAATTGCCGCCTGCTGGTGGCCAGACCCTCGCGCCGCGGCTTTCAGGTCATCGACGCCTTTTCCAGGATCATCCGGCTGGGGGAGGGAGTCAGCCAGACCGGCGTGCTCTCCGAGGCGGCCATGTCGCGGACGCTGGAGGCGCTGAAGGTCTGTTCGGACAAGATGCGGCGCCGCGAGGTGCGCCGCGCGCGCCTCATCGCCACCGAGGCCTGCCGCGTGGCGAAGAACGGCGGCGATTTCGTCAGCCGCGTGCGCTGTGAAACCGGCCTCGATCTCGAAGTCATCAGCCGTGAGACCGAGGCGAGGCTCGCGGTTGCGGGCTGCGCGTCGCTGATCGACCGCGACTGCGAGTGGGCGCTGGTGTTCGATATCGGCGGCGGTTCGTCGGAGCTGATCTGGCTTGATCTGCGCCGCGTCGCGCCGGCCAGGCGCCACACCATGAGCGAGCGCGTGCGCGTGCAGAACGCCATCGCCGGGTGGACGTCGCTGCCTGTGGGGGTGGTCACGCTTTCGGAGCGGTATGGCGGCCGCAATGTCGGTCCGTCGCTATTCGAGGTCATGGTTGCCGACGTTCTCTGGAAGCTGGACGCCTTCGAGAAGGCGCACGGCATTTCACGCCAGATCGCGGGCGGGCGGGCGCATCTGCTCGGAACCTCCGGCACGGTGACCACGGTGGCGGGCGTCCATCTGGGGCTGCCGTGTTACAGCCGCGCCAAGGTGGACGGCTGCTGGCTGACCGAGAACGAGGTCCGCGCCGTTGTCGCGCGGCTTCTGAGGCTCAACTACGATGGCCGCGCGGCGGAGCCCTGCATTGGGCCGGAGCGCGCCGACCTCGTACTGGCGGGCTGCGCGATCCTGGAGGCAATGTTGCGGCTGTGGCCGTGCGAGCGCCTGCGCGTCGCCGACCGGGGCCTTCGCGAGGGGATCCTGGCCAATCTGATGGCCGAGGATACGCGCGCGAACGCGCACTGGCGGGAGAGGCGGCAGGGGAACCGCGCATGAACGAATAGTCTTGTTCGCGATGCTTTCCTGACCGCCGTGCCGCTCATTTCACGCGCTCATCGCCAGCGCCGCGGCGCGATCAGGTCGTCTTCCGGCTCTGGAGATTGGTGTAGATCAACTGGCCGAGGCCCAGGGCCTGGGCGGCGAGCGCCTCCGACAGGAGGCGGCCGAGGCCGCGGCTGAATTTCCTGGCCGTGGGCGTCTCCAGCACGGCGACATAGGCGGCGAGTTCCTTCCGGCTCAGGTCGCGGTAGGTGTAGGCGAGCGTCGCCAGCACCTCTTTTCGCGTCGCCGCCGTGAGCGGGCCGCGCTGGCTCTCCTCTGCCGTTTTGAGGGCTTCTATATCGACCTTCTCCGGCCCCTCCGCGGCGCTGAGGATGCCCGCCTGCAGCGCGATGCTCATATTCATGGCGATGGCCACGCCGGTGGCGGTCAGACCGGCCGCCTCGTCCATCTTCCGGTAGAGCGCGTCGCGCTCCGGATCGGGCTTCGACCTCGCCGCATAGTCGCGTATCTTCGCGTTTGCGTGCACCGCCGCTTTCTCCAGCTCCGTCAGGCGTTTGCCCAGGCCAGAGTCGTAGTGGGCGAGCAGTTCCTTCTTCTCGGCGGGCGTCAGCAGCGCTTCCAGCCCCTTGTCGAGGAATTTCAGGATTTCCTCGGGTTTGTAGGCGACGGGGATGGACTCGCGCATCGCGGTCAGGAATTTCGCGTCGATCTCCGAGCCGTTTTGAAACGCCTCGTCGATCCCCGCCTGCATGGTTCCGGGGAGACCGCGGATTTCCTGCGCTATTCCGGATTTTTCCAGCAGGTCCTTGTTGATGAGCGGCGTCTCGGCCCAGGCTGGCGCCGCCGCCGCGAACAGGAGCAAGGCGAAGGCACGGCATACCGTCTCACGAATACGCATTACAACTCCTCGTAAGGTGCGCCAGGGCCGCGTTCGCGGGCCCGAGACCGCCGATTTTACGGGAGGATGCTTACCGGATCATGTCGCCGGCCGGGCCGGTCCGCCTTTCGTGCCGGGCGGCTGCCCTCGCCGTCCGCCTGGGAATACGGTTCTGGCCGCTGCGACTACTTGCCAAATCACCCGGCTCATTCTATAACGCCGCCATCACACACGCGGGAATCCACGTATGAACGGCCCCTCCGGGGGCCTCATTCATTCGTTCCGGTGGTGCGCCGGGCGGGTCCGGCGGCTGCAGCTCCCGCGGAGGATTAACCGGAAAAGAGGAGATGCAGGCCTATGGCGCTGCCCGATTTCACTATGCGCCAGCTGCTCGAAGCTGGCGTTCACTTCGGCCATCAGACGCACCGCTGGAATCCGAAAATGGATACGTTCATTTTCGGTGAGCGCAACAACATCCACATCATCGACCTGACCAAGACGGTCCCGCTCCTGCATCAGGCGCTGGTCGCGGTGAGCGATATCGTGGCGCGCGGCGGGCGCGTGCTGTTCGTGGCGACGAAGCATCAGGCATCGGACGTCATCGCCGACGCGGCCAAGCGCTGCGCGCAATACTACGTCAACCATCGCTGGCTCGGCGGCATGCTGACCAACTGGAAGACGATCACGAATTCCATCAGGCGCCTGCGCCAGCTCGATGAACTGGTCAGCGGCGAAGGGCAGGGATTCACCAAGAAGGAGCTTCTGCAGCTCACCCGCGAACGCGACAAGCTGGAGCAGTCGCTCGGCGGCATCAAGGACATGGGCGGCCTGCCCGACATGATGTTCATCATCGACACCAACAAGGAGTCCATTGCCGTCGCCGAGGCGCGCAAGCTGGGCATCCCGGTCGTCGCGGTGGTGGATTCCAACTGTGACCCGGACGGCATCAACCACATCATCCCCGGCAACGACGACGCTGGCCGCGCCATCACGCTCTATTGCGATTTGATGTCACGCGCGGCCCTCGACGGTATCGAGCGCGGCGCGGCGCGCGGCGGCGTCGATCTGGGCGCGGCGGAAGAGCCGGTCTCCGAAGATCTCGGCGAAGACGGCCGCCCGAGGCGCGCCAAGACCGCCGGGCGCGGCCGCCGCGGGGCCGAAGGCGAGGCGGAAGCCGCCGCAGCGAAGGAAAAGCCCGCGCCTGCGCCCGCCGTCCTATCCGGCTTCACGCCGCTCGGCGCTCCGCAGGGCGAGGCGGACGACATGCAGAAGCTGGCTGGCGTCGGCAAGGGTTGGGCGCGCAGGCTGAACGAAGCCGGCATCTTCCATTACTGGCAGGTGGCTGAACTCACCCAGGAGAACCTTCAGGAGCTGGACGAAGCCTTCCACGCCAAGGGCAAGATCGCCAAGAGCGACTGGGTCGAAGAGGCCAAGAAGCTTAAGGAAGGCGTGGCCGCCTGAGGCCGCTGCCAGAGTGACGCTCCCGCGCTCAAGGCGGCGGGCGCCATTTCATTTCACCAACCTCGGATTCGAGAGGCTAACGAGGCGGATATGGCTGAGATTACGGCACAGCTCGTGAAAGACCTGCGCGACAAGACCGGCGCGGGCATGATGGACTGCAAGAAAGCACTGGGCGAAACCAAGGGCGACATGGAAGCCGCCGTCGACTGGCTGCGCGCCAAGGGGCTGGCCAAGGCTGCCTCCAAGGCGGACCGCGTGGCCGCGGAAGGTCTGGTCGGCGTGGCCCTCGCGGCCAAATCGGGGGCAGTGGTCGAGGTGAATTCCGAGACGGACTTCGTCGCCCGCAACGCCGAGTTCCAGGGCGCTGTCAAGGACATCGCCAAGCTGGCGCTGAAGGCGGGCGGCGACGTCGCCAAGCTCGGTGAGGCCAAAATGCCCGGCGGCAAATCCGTCACCGAGCATCTGAAGGAAATGGTCGGCAAGATCGGCGAGAACATGAGCCTGCGCCGCACGGCGTTCCTGAAGGTCGGCAACGGCATCGTCGCTTCTTATGTGCACAACGCCATCGCGCCGGAGCTCGGCAAGATCGGTGTGCTGGTGGCGCTCGAATCCAAGGCCAAGAAGGACAAACTGGAGACGCTCGGCAAGCAGCTGTGCATGCATGTCGCCGCCACCAGCCCGCTCGCGGTGACGGCGGATGAGGTCGATCCGGCGGTCGTCGCCCGCGAGAAGGCGATCTTCACCGAGCAGGCGAAGGAGTCCGGCAAGCCGGCCAATGTCGTCGAGAAGATGGTGGAGGGCCGTCTGCAGAAGTTCTTCAAGGAGCAGGTGCTTCTGAAGCAGCAGTTCGTCGTTGATCCCGACAATACCGTCGAGAAGGCGGTGCAGGCCGTTGCGAAAGAAGCCGGTGAGGACATCAAAGTCACGGGCTTCGTGCGTTTCGCTCTCGGCGAGGGTATCGAGAAGCGCGAGAGCGACTTCGCTGCGGAGGTCGCAGCCGCTGCTGGCGCGAAATAGTCCGGCGTCGGGCCGGGTTTCCGCCCGGCTCCCTCGCCTTCATCCTGGGAGCCTCGTCCATGGCCGATGACGGTGCCGCGGGTTCCACCGCTTTTCGCCGCGTTCTCCTGAAACTGTCCGGCGAGTCCCTCCTCGGGGACAAGGCCTATGGCATCGACCCCGGGGCGGTGGCGGCGATGGCCGCGGAGGTTCGCGCCGTGGCCGCCCTCGGCCCGCAGGTTTGCATCGTCATGGGCGGCGGGAACATCTTTCGCGGGCTGTCGGCGGCGGCGGGCGGCATGGACCGCGTCAAGGCCGACAATATCGGCATGCTCGCCACCGTCATGAACGCCATCGCGCTGGAGGGCGCGCTCATTGCGGCTGGCAGCCCGGCGGTGATCCATTCCGCGATTCCGACGCCAGTGGCCAATGCCTACCGCCGCGACGAGGCCGTTCGCGACATCGAGGCCGGACGGATCGTCATCTTCGCGGGCGGCACCGGCTGTCCCTTCTTCACCACCGACACGACCGCCGCCCTGCGCGCCGCCGAGGTGGGCTGCGACGTCATCCTGAAGGCGACGCAGGTGGACGGCATTTACTCGGCGGACCCCAAACGCCACCCCGACGCCACGCGGTTCGACAGCCTCACCTATGACGAGGCGCTCGCCCGCAATCTCCAGGTGATGGACGCTGCGGCATTCGCGATCGCGCGCGATGCGCGCATTCCGATTATGGTTTTTGCAGGCGAGGCGAACGGCAGTATAGTCAACGCTCTGACCGGCAGAGCGCGGTCGACGCTCGTCACCGCCGGGGAGCCGGCCCCGCCAACGCTTTCGTCATGATTCATTGAGAGTTGATATTGTGCCGGCCGCGGCAATGAACTGATAGCCGATAAAGGATGATCTCATGGCCCAAGGGACTTTCGATCTGAAGGATATCGAGAAGCGCATGCGCGGTGCGCTCGGGGTCCTCAAACAGGAATTCGGCGGCCTGCGCACTGGGCGCGCCAGTGCGACCCTCCTCGATCCGATCATGGTGAACGCCTATGGCTCCAAGATGCCGATCAGTCAGGTCGGAACGGTGTCGGTGCCCGAGGCGCGCATGATCACCGTTTCGGTTTGGGACAAGGGCCTCGTGAATGCCGTGGACAAGGCCATCCGCGAATCGGATCTCGGACTGAACCCGGTCGTCGACGGCACGACGCTGCGCCTGCCCATCCCCGAGCTTAACCAGGAGCGGCGGACCGAGCTGACCAAGATCGCGCACAAATACGCCGAGCAGGCCCGCGTCTCCATCCGCAATGTGCGCCGCGACGGCATGGACCTTCTGAAGCGTCTCGAAAAGGACCACAGCATCAGCGAGGACGAACACCGGATGCAGTCGGTGAAGGTGCAGGAACTGACGGATAAGATCATCAAGGAAGTCGATGGCGCGCTGGCGACGAAAGAGCGCGAAATCATGCAGGTCTGACCGTTTGCGAGCGATCGTGGCGGTTTTGAAATCATTTTTTGCC
This sequence comes from Rhodomicrobiaceae bacterium, assembly GCA_050288485.1. Classification (GTDB taxonomy): domain Bacteria; phylum Pseudomonadota; class Alphaproteobacteria; order Rhizobiales; family Rhodomicrobiaceae; genus JARRLC01. The sequence continues at coordinate 20,503 of JBNKDX010000001.1, forward strand.
GTCATTTACATTCTAGCCGGGTGCGTGCTGTGACCGAAATGGTGCCGCCGAAATATACCGATCCTTCCGCGGGGAAAGCCGTTCCCGCCCACGTCGCCATCATCATGGACGGCAACGGCCGTTGGGCGAAGAAGCGCGGGCTGCCGCGCAGCGAGGGCCATCGGCGCGGCGTGGAAAATGTGCGCGTCTGCGTGCGTGCCGCCGCCGAACTCGGCGTGCGCTACCTGACGCTGTATGCCTTCTCCTCGGAAAACTGGCGCCGGCCTCAGGCGGAGATCGCCGCGCTCATGGGTCTCCTCAAGCGTTTCATTCGCCGCGATCTGGTGGAACTGCACGAGGAGAATGTGCGCATCCGCGTCATCGGCGCCGACGACAACGTTGATGAGGAAGTCGCAAGGCTCATTGGCGAGGCCGTGCAACTCACCAAGGACAACACGGGGCTGGCGCTCACCGTGGCCTTCAATTACGGCGCCCGTGACGAGATTGTGCGGGCGGTGCGGGCGCTGGCGGCCGAGGCGGCGCGCGGCGAGATCACGCCGGAGAGCATCGGTATGGACAGCATCGCCGCTCATCTGGATACTGCGGGTGTCCCAGACCCCGACCTGCTGATCCGCACTGGAGGCGACCGGCGCATCAGCAACTTCCTCCTGTGGCAATGTGCCTACACCGAGTTCGTTTTTCATGATGCTTTCTGGCCCGATTTCACCAAGGATATGCTGGCCGCCGCGGTCAGCGAGTTCCAACGCCGCGAGCGCAGGTTCGGGGGGCTGACCACGAAGTGCAGCGCGTGACGGGCGAACGGTCTCAGGTGATAACCGGAGGAGAGGGCACGGCGGAGCGCCGGCGCTCGGAGCTGCTGCTGCGGGTCCACTCGGCCCTCGTTCTCATTGTCGTCGCGCTTCTGCTGACATATGCCGGGCTGCAGGCCTTCGCGGTCCTCATCACGGCTTTCATCGCTCTCATGGCGTGGGAATGGGGGCGGCTGGTGCGCGGCGGCGGGATCGACGTCGCCTTCGGCCTGCAACTCGCCTCCACCGCAGCCGCTTCATGGGCGACGGTGCAGGGATGCATGGCCTGCGCCCTTTTCGCCGTGATCCTGGGGACGGTCGCAGTGTTCCTGTTCCGCCTGGGCAAACTGGAACGGCCGCAGGCGTGGTGGTCGGCGGCTGGCGTCTATTATGCGGGTCTGCCTGCCGTGGCGCTGATCTGGATCCGCAGCGACGCCGAATATGGCTGGCTGGCGATTCTGTACATTTTTGCGATCGTGTGGACGACGGACAGCGCCGCCTATGTCTTCGGGCGATGGATCGGCGGCGCCAAGCTCGCGCCGCGCGTATCGCCGAAAAAGACCTGGGCCGGGTTCATCGGCGGCACGGCGGCAGCCGGAGCCGCCGGATTTTTGTTCGCCCTGGCGATGGGCAACGGCGTCCCGCTCAGGCTCGCGGTTCTCGGCGCCGGGCTTGCGCTGGCTTCTCAAATGGGCGATCTCGGCGAGTCGGCGCTCAAACGTTCATTCGGTATCAAGGACTCGAGCGGTCTTATTCCGGGACATGGCGGCGTTCTCGACCGCATCGACGGTCTCGTTTTCGCCGCCGTGGCCGCGGCGCTCATTGCCTGGGCGGCCGATGCGGCGCACCCCGGGCGGGCGCTCCTGCTCTGGCAGTAAGCCGTGGCCGGGCGGCGCCGCGCGTCCTCATCAAAGCCGGACAAAGGAGACGGACAGAAGGTGGCAGCGACGGAAAGCACGTCCGCGGGGCGTGCGGAGGACCGGCCGTTGAAACGGCGGAGGGTGAGCGTTCTCGGCGCAACCGGGTCCATCGGCCTGAACACGCTCGACCTCATCGGCCGCTCGCCCGAGCTTTTCGATGTCGTGGCGCTCGCTGCGGGCGGCAACGCGGAAAAGCTCGCCAGCCTCGCCATTCGTCACGGCGCGAAATTCGCCGCCATCGCCGATCCCTCGCGCTATGAGGCGTTGAAAAATTGCCTCGCCGGGACCGGCATCGAGGCGGCGGCGGGCGAGGACGCGGTCTGTGCCGCGGCCCGCATGCCGGCGGACTGGATCATGGCCGCGATCGTCGGCGCGGCGGGCCTGCGCCCCACCTTCGCCGCCGTGGAGCAGGGCGCCTGCGTCGCGCTCGCCAACAAGGAATGCCTGGTGTCCGCGGGCGAAGTGTTTCTGGCGGCGGTGCAAAAAGCGGGCGCATCGCTGCTTCCCGTGGACTCGGAACACTCCGCCGCGTTCCAGGCGCTCGATTCCTCCCATCCGCGCTGCATCGAATGCATCACGCTGACCGCCTCGGGCGGGCCGTTCCGCGGCTGGGACGCCGCACGGCTGGAGACGGTGACGCCAGCGGAGGCGCTCAGGCATCCGAACTGGTCGATGGGCCAGAAGATAACCATCGATTCCGCGACCCTGATGAACAAGGGCCTCGAACTCATCGAGGCGTTCCACCTCTTCCCCGTGAAGGCGGAACAGCTCCGCGCCGTCGTGCATCCGCAGTCGATCGTGCACTGCCTCATCCAGTATTGCGACGGCGCCGTTCTGGCGCAGATGGGGACGCCCGATATGCGCACGCCCATCGCCTACGCCCTGGCCTGGCCGGAGCGTATGCCAGCGCCGGTCCGGCGGCTCGATCTGGCCGCCCTCGGCAGCCTAACCTTCGAGGCGCCCGACGAGGGGCGCTTCCCCTGCCTTCGCATCGCCCGCGAAGCGCTTTCGGCTGGCGGCAATGCCCCGACCGTTCTTAACGCTGCCAACGAAATTGCTGTGAATGCCTTCCTTGGCGGCAAAATCGGATTTATGACTATCGCCAAAGTGGTAGAAGCTGCTCTTGAAGTCGCGCCTGCGGAGATTGGTAATTCGCCTGCCGTGACATTAGATGAGGTTATAGCCACCGACCGGGCCGCTCGCGAGCTGGCCCGGCGGCTTTGCGGGACACACGCGGCCTGAGGCCGCCTCGATGCCGGGCGCCCTGCTCTGTCCGGCGGAACGGAGTGGATGATATGGGCTTCGAGGTTCTATCCGGGCTCTGGTACCAGTTTGTGGACTTCCTGCCCTACGTTTTGCCGATCGCTTTCGTGCTCGGCATGGTGGTCTTCGTGCACGAACTGGGGCATTTCCTGGTTGCGCGCTATTACGGCGTGGCGGTGACGGCGTTTTCCATCGGTTTCGGTCCCGAAATCACGGGTTTCTACGACCGTTACGGCACGCGCTGGCGGATTTCGTGGATCCCGCTCGGCGGCTATGTGATGTTCAAAGGCGACGAGAACGTCGCCAGCATGCCTGCTGCCGATATCGCCGCCATTCCGGAGTCGGAGCGCGCGGGCATCCTCCACCTCAAGCCGCTGTATCAGCGCGCCGCGGTCTCTGCGGCCGGTCCGGCCGCCAATTTCGTTCTGGCGATCGTCGTTCTGTTCTTCTGGTACATGTTCATCGGCAAGGCGATCATCGAGCCGCGCGTGGCCGCCGTGTCCCCGGGCAGCGCGGCGGAAGAGGCCGGTTTCAAGCCCGGCGACCTCATTCTGAAGATCGACGGCGGCGAGATCGAGAGTTTCGACGACGTGCAGCGCGTCGTCATGCTCAGCGCGAACACCCCGCTGGAGATCACGGTTGGGCGCGGCGATCGCCAGGTCAAGCTCAACGCCACGCCGCGTCTGACCGAGCAGGAGGGCGGCTCCAGCAGCATGAAAATCGGCGTCCTCGGCATCCGCTCCGCCGTGCCGCGGATTGCGAAGGTCGACGCCGGAAGCGCCGCGGCGGCGGCGGGACTAAAGGCTGGCGATATCGTCGTTCAGGTGAACGGCGCCGACGTCGAGCGCTTCTCGGATATCGTCGAGGCCGCGGCCAAGAATGCGGGAAAGCCCATGGCGATCGCGGTCGAACGCGACGGACGGCCTGTCACGCTGAGCGTGACCCCGGAGGTTCGGAAGCGCAAGACGCGCTCGGGCGAGGTCGTGAAGACCGGCGTACTCGGCATTCACATGGAGAGGAGGGACCTGGCCTTCCACCGCCAGTACCCGCCTCGCGCCTTTGCACTGGCGCTCTCGGAGACGTGGTTCAACCTGAAAGTGCCCTTCATCTTCATTCAGAAGCTGTTCCTGCGCGAGGCCTCGGGCGAGGACGTGGGCGGCATCATCCGCATCGGTGAGCTTGCACATGATGTCGCAGCGGTCAGCCCCATCGCACTTTTTCACTTGCTTGCGGTGATTTCCGTGCAGATCGGGCTGCTGAATCTGTTTCCCATTCCCATTCTCGACGGCGGTCACCTTTTGTTCTATGGCATTGAAGCCATACGTGGTCGCCCATTGAGCGAAAGGGCCATAGAAGTGAGTTTTCGAATTGGCTTCGTACTGGTGATCATGTTAATGCTTTTTGCGACGCGGAATGATGTGATTCATCTCCTCCGCTGAAGGAATAATGGTTTGGCCGCCAGAAACTTATCGGTGACGAAGCGATCTGGCCGGCCGCAGTGCATGTTTTGAGTAGGGCGCGTGGCCGGGGGGCCACAGCTTCCTGCGATCTTAGGAGCCGGCGCGAAAAGTCACGTTGCAGACACAAACCGGTGGCTTTTAAATTTAGCACGCTGGCGTCTTGGGGACCGGCGTAACGGGGGCAGAACATCCGATGCTGTGGACAGCAATGATCAGAGCGAAATTCCTGGCCTGTCTGCTGGTGATGGCGTGCGTATGGTCCGGGGGGATCGACGCCATCGCAGGCGGCGAAGCTTATGCGCAGTCCGGGGCCGTCATCCGGCAAATTCGCGTTTCCGGCAACAAGCGAATAGCTGCCGAGACCGTGAAGTCCTATCTGGCCTTCAGCGAGGGCAGCCGCTACAGCGACGCAAAGGCGGACGAGGGGCTGAAGGCTCTGGTCGCCACCGGCCTGTTCGAGAACGTCAATATCAGCCAGGCCGGCGGCGTGGTCACGGTCAAGGTGGTTGAGAACTCCGTCATCAACCAGGTCGTTTTCGAGGGCAACAAGGACATCAAGTCCGAGACGCTGGCGGCGGAAGTCCAGTTGAAGCCCCGTTCGGTGTTCAGCCGCGCGCGCACCCAGTCCGACGTGCAGCGCATTCTCGACGTGTACCGCCGGTCCGGCTACTACGCCGTGAAAGTCGACGCCCAGATCATTCAGCTCGACAACGACCGCGTGAACCTGATTTTCGTCATTCAGGAAGGCCCGGAGACGAAGGTTCAGAGCATCACCTTCATCGGCAACAAGGCTTTCTCCGACTCGCAGCTCCGCAGCGTCATCACGACGACGGAGACGAATTTCCTGAGCTTCCTGAAGTCTACCGACGTCTATGACGCCGACCGGCTCAATCTCGACCGCGAGCTTCTGCGCCGCTATTACCTGAAGAACGGCTATGCCGACGCCCGCGTCGTGTCCGCGGTAGCCAATCTGGATCGCGAGGGCAAGGGCTTCTTCATCACCTTCACCGTCGAGGAAGGCGAATTGTACCACGTCGGCACGGTCAACGTGGAGTCCACGCTGGCGTCCGTCAACCCGGACGCCCTGCGCCCGGAGGTGCTCACCAACAGCGGCGATATCTACAACGCTGAGCAGGTGGACAAGACCACCGAGAAGCTTACGGTCGCCGTGGCGGAGCAGGGCTATGCGTTCGGCCAGGTGCGCCCGCGCATCGAGCGTGACCCGATCGGCCGCACGATCAGCGTGTCTTATGTCGTCGAGCAGGGGCCGCGCGTCTATATCGAGCGCATCAACATCGTCGGCAACGGCCGGACCCGCGACTACGTCATCCGGCGCGAACTGCGCCTTGCGGAGGGCGACGCGTACAACCGTTTGCTCGCCGATCAGGCGCGCGGGCGGCTGCAGGCTCTCGGCTTCTTCAAGAGCGTGAAGCTCAAGCGCGAAACCGGCTCGGCTCCGGACCGCGTGATCCTGACTTTCGATCTCGAAGAGCAGCCCACGGGTGAGCTGTCGCTTGCCGGCGGTTACTCCTCCGCGGAAGGCCCAATTGCCGAGATTTCCTACACCGAGCGGAACCTCATGGGTAAGGGCCAGTTCCTGCGCGTGAAGGTTTCGGGCAGCTTCGAGAGCGGGCAGGTGGACCTGAGCTTCACGGAGCCGCGTTTCCTGGACAAGAACATCTCGGCCGGTTTCGACCTCTTCCACAAGGAAGTCGATTACTCCGACCAGTCCGGTTATAAGGATCGCAAGACCGGCGGCGCGCTGCGCATCGGCTTCGCTCTGACAGACAATGTCTGGTTCCAGCCGAACTACTCCTTCGTTCATGACCAGGTCTTCGACGTGGACGCCGCTACGGCTACTCAGGCGATCCAGGACATCGAAGGCGTCGCGAACATCTCGTCGGCCGGCTACTCGATCAGCTACGATACGCGTAACAACCGCAGGGCGCCGAACCGGGGCGTGTATCTCGCTCTGAATCAGACCGTCGCCGGTTTGGGCGGTGACGTGAACTACGTCCGCAGCGTTGCGGAAGGGCGTGGTTACTACCCGATCTATGAAGGTATTACGCTGATCGGCCGCATCATCGGCGGGCATATCGCCGGCTGGGATGGCCAGCAGGTCCGGCTCGTGGATGACTTCTACAAGGGTGGTGAGACCATTCGCGGCTTTGCGACCTCTGGCATCGGTCCTCGCGTCATCAACAATGATACCGGTGAGGATAACGCGGTCGGCGGCAAGGTCTTCTACGCCGGTACGGTTGAAGTGCGGTTCCCGCTCCCGTTCATCCCGGATGAGCTTGGGTTCAGCGGTGCGGTGTTTGCGGATGCCGGTTCCGTGTGGAATACCGACGCCATGGCGGATAACATGACGTGCGACAGGACGGCTCCTGGCGAGACGCTGTGCGACGAGAACGTCCTGCGGTCGTCGGTCGGCGTCAGTCTCTTGTGGAACTCGCCGGTTGGTCCGCTGCGCGCCGACTTCGCCCATGTCTTGAGCAAGGCGGAGTTCGACAAAGAGCAGTTCTTCCGGTTCGGCGCTTCGACGGCGTTCTAAGGCGCGGGACTTCGGTCAATCCAGCGAAGGCCCCTGCTCAGCGGGGCCTTCGTCGTTTATGAAAACAAGAATAACAACATGGAACACCCAGGCTTCTTTCATCGTGCGGGCCCTTTCACGCTGGCGAAAGTCGCCGGTGAGACTGGCGCCACGCTTGACGATCCGGCCCGCGGCGGCGTCGAGGCCCGGGATATCCGTCCGCTCGCCGAGGCTGGCGCCGCCGACATCGCCTTCCTCGACAACCCGAAATATCTGCAGCAGCTTCAGGCGACAGAAGCCGTGGCGTGCTTCATGCAGCCCAAATTCGCCGGACGCGCCCCGGCCGGCACCACCGCGCTGCTGACGGCCATTTTGGGGTTGGCGGAAAGTCTGGGGGTGCGGGTTGAACTGGAGCGGCA
>JBNKDX010000002.1:0-26193 GCA_050288485.1 Rhodomicrobiaceae bacterium
CCGACGTCGGCAGCGATCCCGAATTCCCGGACCTGTCGCCGCGCGATGCGGCGGCCGTGCGCGAGTTCGACGCGCGTGCGTAGGGCGGCTCTGCGCCCGGCTGCGGAAGGAGCAAACGGATGCGGCGGTTCGGAGGTCCGGGCCGCCGCTTTGGTTCAGCCTCGCACCGCGCAGCACGACCACTCGCCGGACGTGGCGATCAGGCGTTCCAGCGTGCGGATGGTCGAACGGTCGGCGCGGCCGTTCACCAGCGCGGGCCGGAAATGCCGTTGCAGGGCGATGACGGCCGCCTGTGTTTGGGCATCGAACGATCCGCAGGCTGTGACGCCGTAGCCATATTGGGCAAGCAACGCCTGCAGCCTCACAACCTCATCGCCGCAATCGCCCAAGCCCAGCCCCGTGTCGCCCTCGACCGGCGCGGGTTCCACCCAATGTCCGACACCCGCCCGCGCCAGCCGCGCCCAGTCGAATTTCTCGCCGGGATCGCGCTTGCGCATCGGCGCAACGTCGGAATGGCCGAGCACCCGCCGCGCGGCGACGCCGTGGCGCGTGACGATGTCGCGCGAAAGCGCTTCGACGGCCTGCATCTGCGCCTCGGGGAAATCCGGATAGCCCTCGCCGTGGCCGGGATTGTGAATCTCGATGCCGATGGACGCCGAATTGACGTCGGCCTCGCCATCCCAGAAAGCCTGCCCCGCGTGCCAGGCGCGAAACTCCTCGCGCACCATCTGCGTGACGCGCCCCGCCTCGTCGATCAGATAGTGGCACGAGACGCGCGACTCCGCGGTGCACAGCCAGCGCATCGCACGTTCGGCTGTCTCCAGCCCGGTGTAATGCAGCAGGAGGATCGTCGGCTTCATGCCGTCGCGGCGCGGCTCGAAATTCGGCGACGGACGCCACTCCGCTTCGAGGGGCGTATCGGTTGCGGCCGAGGCGTCCCCGCAGGTCTTAGCGAACATCCCGTTCACAGGCCCCGCTCCTTGCGAATTTCGTCATAGGCCTGGTTCATGGCGGCGATTTTCGACGTGGCGACGTCGATCATCTCCTGTGGCAGGCCGCGCGCGATCAACTTGTCGGGGTGATTGTCCGCCATCAGCTTTCTATAATGGCGGCGCAATTCCTCGTCGGAAACCTGCGGGGCCACGCCGAGAACGTGGTAGGGGCTTTCGCGCTCGGCCGTCACGTGCCGGGCCAGCATATAGCTGAACTCGGCGGCGCTGAGCCCGAAATGGCGCGCGACCGTGGCGAGATATTCCTTTTCACGCGGATGCACAACCCCGTCAGCCGTGGCGATATGGAACAGGGCTTCGAGGATGTTCGCCAGCATGGCCGGGTCGTCGCGGAACAGGCTGGCAAGCTGTTGTGCGTAGGACTCGTAACCCGCCACGTCCTTCTTGGCGAGGTCGAAGAAGCGGGCGACGTTCTGCGCCTCGCTTTCGGGAACCTGGAAGACTTCCTTGAACGCGTGCACCTCGTCGCGCGTGACGACGCCGTCGGCCTTCGCCATCTTCGCGCCAAGCGCGATGACGCCCATGGTAAAGGCTATCTGCCTGTCGGCCGCGCCGCTGTTGCGGTCAACGGCGAGATGCCCGGCGAGGCCGCCAATAAGCGCCCCAATCGGCCCCCCGACAGCCAGTCCGGCAGCCGCCCCTGCAAGTTTACCCCAGATCGACATCGCGGCACCTTATGCTATTTCGCAGCAAAATGCTGGCAAAAAAAGCCCGGGAACTTTCTCGCCCGCGAAAGCTGCCGGGACAAACCAGGACGCAGGGCGCAGATGCGCCGACGCAAACGAGAGCGCCGAAGCGCGTTTTGCATGAACGGATGCATTCGTCCCCGGAACATGCTACGAAAATGTACTGCGTAGCATGAACATAATATCGGGTGCAGCCTGATAGACCGGTCACGTTTGCTCGATCTGTAATACGGCTGAGCGGGGGCTGCGGTCAGGCATACGAACAGCCTGCCGCAGAAAGAGCAGGGCACGGGATGGGAGAGTTCTACGCCTGGGCGGCGACGGGGCATGTCGCAGGATTCGAGTCCTGGGTCGTGCCCGAGGGCGCCGCCGGCACGCCGGAGAACGCTGGCGTGGTGAGTGGGGTTCAGATCGCCAGCCGTATGGTGGAGCGGCAGCACTTCACGCTGCGCCAGCACGATGGTGGGGATGTTGCGGTCGACCTCACCGATACCGGCGTCGGCATGCGCGATGGTCACGCCGTAACGCTCGTCTGGGCGGCTCGCGAGGGAACGGCGCACGGTCACTGCGTCTATCTGGAAAATCACACCACTGGCGTGGCGACGCGCCTTCTGGGCAATGTCGAATTGATACGTTCCACGGCGGGGTCGGGCCGGCTCACGCTGTTCGGCCTGGCGGCAACGGTTCCGGCAGCGATCGCGATGCTGGGATGGCTGCTCACGCCGGGCGCGCTGCAATCGGTCGATCCTGGCGTATTCTTTGCGGGGGTGGTGCTTGCAGTCGTCGTGCTGTTCTTTGTCGGCGCGCTCGTCTCGAAGCTCATGCTCGACTTCCAGCGCTCCGAGGATGACGCCAGGATATGGCGCGCCGTCAACCTCGCGCTGTCCGGTAAAGGCGCTGGCGGGAGAGCGGACCCGCGCGCACGCTGGTAGCGCCGTAAACGGCCCGGCCGGAATAGTACGGCTGTGTCTTGCCGCGGTTCCGTGTTTCGGGCGGCGAGCTTAAATGTGTGTCAGTTCGGTTCCGTGCCGGTCGGGCAGGAACAGCAGCCCGATTACAAAGCTGAACGCCGCTATGCTCACCGGGTACCACAGCCCGAAATAGATGTTGCCCGAAGACGCCACTATTGCCGTGGCCATCAGCGGAAGCAGGCCGCCCAGCCAGCCGTTGCCGATATGATAAGGCAGCGACATCGAAGTATAGCGGATGCGTGTTGGAAAGAGCTCCACCAGGAATGCCGCCATCGGCCCGTAGACCATGCAGACGAAAACCATCATGAGCGTCAGCAGAAAGATGACAAGCGGCAGGTTCATTTTCCTGGGATCGGCCTTTTCCGGATAGCCATTCGCCCTCAGCGCCTGTAATACGCCGTTGGCCGCGTGCGACTTCTCCCAATCGGCGATGGGCCGCTCGGGCATGTCGCCGATGACGACGCCGCCGGGCTGGCCGGCCCGGTGCACGGTGCGGAAGGAGACGCCGCTTTTGGTCAGATAGTCTTTGGCGCGGTCGCAATCGGAGAACTCGGTCCAGGGGCCGACGAAGATATGGGCGTGGCAGGCGCCGGTATCGACGGCAAGGGTGACCGGAGTCATGCGCTGGAAGGTGACGAGGTCGGGATTGACGGCCCGGGTCAGCGCCGAGAAGATCGGAAAGTAGGTGATGACCGCCAGCAGGCAGCCCGCCAGAATGATGGGCTTTCTCCCGACCTTGTCGGAAAGCCATCCGGCGAAGACGAAAAACGGCGCGCTGAGGAGCAGTGCGATCATGATTAGCTGGTAGGCGATGTCGTAGTCCACCTTCAGCGTGATCTGCATGAAGAACAGGACATAGAACTGCCCCGTGTACCAGATCACTGCCTGCCCGGCCGTCGCGCCGAGGAGAGCGAGCACCACCAGGCGCAGGTTGCGGGGGCGCAGGAAACTCTCTGCTATCGGCGTTTTCGAGCGCTGGCCCGTCGCCCGCATATGCTCGAAGAGCGGCGATTCGTTCAGGCTCAGCCGGATATAGGCTGAGACCATCAGCAGGATGATCGAGAGTAGAAACGGCACGCGCCAGCCCCATTCCGCGAACTGCTCTTTCGGAAGCATGCCCCGGCAGGCGACGATGACGGCAAGCGACAGGAGAAAGCCCACGGTCGCCGTGGTTTGAATCCAGCCCGTGGCGAGCCCCCGCTGCGACGCCGGAGTATGCTCGGCGACGTAAGTCGCCGCGCCGCCATATTCACCGCCAAGCGCGAAGCCCTGCGCCAGACGGAGCATGACCAGCATCAAGGGGGCAAGCCATCCGATATGCTCGTAGGTGGGCAGCAGGCCCACGGCGAATGTGGACGTGCCCATGAGCACGATGGTGATGAGAAAGGCGTATTTTCGCCCCCTGCGGTCGCCGATACGGCCGAAAACCAGGGCCCCCAGCGGGCGGATCAGGAAGCCTGCGGCGTAGGTTGCGAATGCCGACAGCAACGCGCCGGTTTCATTGCCGGACGGGAAGAACAGCACGGCGAAGAACGGCGCGAGCGTGGCGTAGAGGTAGAAGTCGTACCACTCGAAGACGGTGCCGAGAGAGGAGGCGAAGACCACCTTGCGATGCTCGGCCGGGCTGACGAATACCACCGGCGACCGGACGAAGTTCTGCCCCTCGTCGTAGCGCATGCTCCCTCCGCGCAAATGCGTGCCCCTCCGCCGCTCCGCCCCTGGAGCGACAACACAACGAGTTGGCGTTTCCCCGTACGGCGTTCGTCGCCGCTTATGATGCTGCTGGTGGAACCGCGTATATGGTGAGCGCTTCGGCGTCCGATGCCGTGCGCCGCCCATCACCGGCCCCTGCCCCCATCTCGATGCTCATACTGCCCCATGAAGAGTACGCCTGTCTCCACGGATTTCAACGTATGCGTTGCTATTGGATGTGACATTATGTCGCGATACGCTTCGTCGCGGCGGCATTTGCCGTTGAAATGCAGGATCCTGGCTTTCTCCGCTGGCATCGGGTTTTGCGGCGAAATGTCCGTCTGATACGGGGGCGACCGGGTGCCGCCGAAAGCGAGCATCATATCACGCGGCTCGATTTCGAAGCTGCGGCCGCCTGCTGCAATATCGACGGGCGTCTCCCTGGTTTCAGCGGCAGGCGGCGCGGATTTCGTCAACGATACGGCGGGCCGCTTCTTGCGGATCGGCGGCGGTGGTGACCGGGCGGCCGACAACCAGGTAGTCGGCGCCCGCTGCAATCGCTTCCCCCGGCGTCACGGCGCGCGCCTGATCGCCGCGGACCGCGCCCGCCGGACGGATACCCGGCGTTACGATGAGAAAGCCGCTGCCCAATTCCGCCCGGATCGCGGCGGCCTCGCGCGCCGAGGCCACCACGCCGTCGAAGCCGGCCTGATGCGCCAGCCGCGCCCGGTGCAGCGCCAGTTCGGCGGGCGTCATGGTGATGCCCTGCTGCCGCAGGTCCTCCGCGGCGAGGCTGGTAAGGACGGTAATCGCCAGAAGCTTCGCGCCGCTTCCGCCGCGCCCGCGCACCGCCGCGTCCAGCGTCTTGGCGTCCGTGCCGTGGACGGTGAGGAAAGACGCACCGAGTCTGGCGGCGCTGGCCGTGGCGCGTTCCACGGTGTTGGGGATGTCGGAAAGCTTGGCGTCGAGAAAGACGTGATGGCCCGCTTTGGCGAGCGCACTGGCCAGCGGCAGGCCGTCGGCGTAGATGAGTTCCAGGCCGATTTTGAGAACGCCCGCCTCGCCCTGAAGCAGATCCACGGCGGCGCGCGCTTCGGCCGCCCGCGGGAAATCCAACGCAACGATCAGCCTGTCCGCAGCCCGCATCGGCCCTCCGTTCGACCGCACCCGCGCTCAGGTCGCCTTGCTCTTCCGGTCCCAGAACTCCTTGACGCGCTGCACGAAACCGGACAGTCCCGGATTGGTTGCGTCCGTGGAGGCCTTCTCGAACTCCTTCAGAAGCTCCTTCTGCCTGCGCGAAAGGTTCTGCGGCGTCTCCAATTCGACCTGCACATACAGATCGCCTGTGAGCGTCGAGCGCAGCACAGGCATCCCTTTCCCCTTCAAGCGGAACTGCTTGCCGGTCTCCGTGCCATCCGGGATTTTCACGCGTGCGCGCCCGCCGTCGATCGTCGGCACTTCGAGTTGGCCGCCCAGCGCCGCCTGGGTGATGGTGATCGGCACCTTGCAGAACAGATCGGCGCCGTCGCGCTGGAAGATTTCGTCCTGCGCCACCGAGAGGAAGATGTAAAGATCGCCGGGCGGACCGGAGCGCACGCCTGCCTCCCCCTCGCCCGCCAGGCGGATGCGGGTGCCATCTTCCACGCCGGGGGGGATGTTGACGGAGAGCGTCCGCTCGCGCAGGACGCGGCCCATGCCGCTGCATTCGTGGCAGGGGTTCTGAATGATCTCGCCGCGGCCGTGACAGTTGGGGCAGGTCCGCTCGATGGTGAAAAAGCCCTGGCTGGCGCGGATTTTGCCGTAGCCGGCGCAGGTGGGGCATGGCGCCGGGCTCGATCCCGGCTCGGCGCCGCTGCCCGAGCAGGCCTCGCAGGTCACGGAGCCGGGCACCCGGATTTGCGCGGTCTTGCCCTGATAGGCGTCTGCCAGCGAGATTTCCATGTTGTAGCTGAGATCGGCGCCGCGTTCGCGCGCCTGGCGGCTACGGCGGCGCCCGCCCATGAACTCGCCGAAAAGGTCGTCGAAAATCTCCGACATGGAGGCCGAGAAGTCGGCTCCGAACCCCCCCGCACCGGCGCCCGCGCCATCGAACGCCGCATGGCCGAAGCGATCATAAGCGGCGCGCTTGCGCGGGTCTTTCAGCGCCTCATACGCCTCGCTGACTTCCTTGAAACGCGTCTCCGCCTCGCAATCGCCCGGATTGCAATCGGGGTGATATTCCTTGGCGAGCTTGCGATAGGCGTTCTTGATGTCCTGGTCGTTTGCGGATCTCGTCAAGCCGAGCACATCATAATAATCGCGCTTGGCCATCACTCACCTGTTCCCGGTCACACTATTGCTCTTTATTGCGCTGTTCATCGTGGCATGGTGGCATGCAGGTCTGTGGACGCATCCCCCGCGCGACCGCCGTTCGAGCATAACCAACATCGGCAGAAAGGCGAAAGCCTTCCTGGAGCTTCCCACGCTTTCTTGCTTCGGATCGGTTTGACCGCGGCAATGTGCCCGTGGCCGCACGCTCGATGGGTTAATTGGGATTTGCCGCCGCAAAGTGCAACCGCGGCGACGCCGGGATCGGGATTTTACTGAAATTTCCGAAGGCGCGGCCCGTAAGGAGCCCCGGACGGCCGCCGTCCGTTCTCTCCAATGCCGCGCTCATCCACGAGCCACCGCCCCAAACATGACCACCGGAACGCACCAATCGCTTAGATCTATCCGCGCCTTTCGCGTGCGCGACAACAAAAAGGGACGGCTAGGCCGACCTCTTCTTGCCTTCGTCGTCGCGGACTTCCTCGAACTCGGCGTCCACGACGCCTTCGCCCGCGGGATGCCCGGCCTCGGCGCCGCCGCCCGGCTCGCCGCCCTCCGCATCGCCCTGCTTGTAGACCGCATCGCCGATCTTCATTGCGGCGCGGGCAAGCGCCTCGATTTTGGCGACGATCACCTCACGGCTGTCGCCTTCGAGTGCGGACTTCAACTCGTTCATTGCGGCCTCGATCGCCGCCTTGTCGCCTTCGGCGATTTTCTCACCCAGGTCGCCCAGCGATTTCTCGGTGGAGTGGATGAGGGCCTCGCCCTGGTTCTTGGCCTCGACCAGTTCGCGCCGCTTCTTGTCCTCGGCGGCGTGCGACTGCGCCTCGTTGACCATGCGCTGGATGTCGGCCTCGGTGAGACCGCCGGAAGCCTGAATGCGAATGGACTGCGCTTTCTGCGTCGCCTTGTCCAACGCTGACACGTTGACGATGCCGTTGGCGTCGATGTCGAACGTCACCTCGATCTGTGGGACGCCGCGCGGCGCGGGCGGAATGCCCACGAGGTCGAACTGTCCGAGCAGCTTGTTGTCCGCGGCCATCTCGCGCTCGCCCTGGAACACGCGGATCGTGACCGCGTTCTGATTGTCCTCGGCGGTGGAGAAGGTCTGTCCCTTCTTCGTCGGAATGGTGGTGTTGCGGTCGATGAGGCGCGTGAACACGCCGCCCAGAGTCTCGATGCCGAGCGACAGGGGCGTCACGTCGAGAAGCAGCACGTCCTTGACGTCGCCCTGAAGCACGCCGGCCTGGATCGCGGCGCCCATGGCCACGACTTCGTCAGGGTTCACGCCCTTATGCGGCTCCTTGCCGAAGATGGTCTTGACCGTCTGCGCGACCTTGGGCATGCGCGTCATGCCGCCGACGAGCACAACCTCGTCGATTTCGGCAGCCTTGATGTTGGCGTCGCGCAGGGCGGCCTGGCAGGGACCGACGGTCCGCTGGATGAAGTCGTCGACGAGGCTTTCCAGCTTGGCGCGGGTGAGCTTCATCGTCAGGTGCTTCGGCCCCGTCTGGTCGGCGGTGATGAATGGCAGGTTGATTTCGGTCTGGCTGACGGACGACAGCTCGATCTTGGCCTTCTCCGCGGCCTCTTTCAGGCGCTGGAGGGCGAGCTTGTCGTTGCGCAGGTCGATGCCGTTCTCTTTCTTGAATTCGGTCGCCAGGTAATCCACGAGGCGCATGTCGAAGTCTTCACCGCCAAGGAACGTGTCGCCGTTGGTGGACTTCACCTCGAACACGCCGTCGCCGATTTCCAGAATGGAAATGTCGAACGTGCCGCCGCCGAGGTCGTAGACCGCGATGGTCTTGCCTTCCTTTTTGTCCAGGCCGTAGGCGAGCGCAGCCGCGGTCGGCTCGTTGATGATGCGCAGCACTTCCAGCCCGGCGATCTTGCCGCCGTCCTTGGTGGCCTGACGCTGGGCGTCGTTGAAGTAGGCGGGAACCGTGATGACGGCCTTCGTAACCTTCTCGCCGAGATAGGATTCGGCGGTCTCCTTCATCTTCTGGAGAATGAAGGCGGAAATCTGCGACGGCGAATATTTCTTGCCGTGGGACTCGACCCAGGCGTCGGCGTTGTCGGCCTTGATGATCTTGTAGGGGACGAGCTTCTTATCCTTCTCGACCATCGGGTCTTCGTAGCGGCGGCCGATCAGGCGCTTGATGGCAAAGAAGGTGTTTTCGGGATTGGTGACCGCCTGACGCTTGGCGGGCAGGCCGATGAGGCGCTCGCCTTCTCCGCTGAAAGCCACGACCGACGGCGTCGTACGCATGCCCTCCGAGTTTTCGATAACCTTCGGAGTCATACCTTCCATGATAGCTACGCAGGAATTCGTCGTACCGAGGTCGATTCCTATGACTTTCGACATCCGATAACCCTCTATAAATTCATCCATCCGGCAGACTGTGAGGCCTGCATCTGTCAGCACCCCTACGCGCCCGCGCAGTCTCAGCTCGTCGCGCGACCGCCAGTCCCCTCTTGGCATGCTGCAGTATTTTGGCGGTTATATAGGCTGCCTTGTATGCGCGTACAAGCGGGCGAATTCAAGCTCACACCTCTGTGCTATGATAAAAGATTATGGCAGTGGCGTGTTTCTGCAAGAGTGAGGCGTACAAGGCACAGCGGTTGGAAAAAGGGTGCATTTGCCCGGAGGATGCAAGCATTTTCTGCCGGAGGTCGGCGATGTGCGCAGAGGGAACCGCCAGCCACTGCCGACGAGGCCAGGGCCTCAGATCAAGAGGATCGTCCATGCCGTTGTCGTAAAAGGCGTTTTCCAATCCAGTGGCGCCGCCCGCATGAGAGGCGACGGCCGATACAGCGGCGCGCAAGGTTGCGCCTGGATGCGCCTGCATTCATCATAATTGGGGAAAGCCTGCGCGTTCAGGCGCAGGTGCGGGCCCGTGCGCCTCAGTAGTCTTGGCAGTGGATAAAGGGGGGCTGCCCGGAGCCGGACGGACGACCGGCGGCAACGGTTTTGCATGCAGCGTCCGTGCGCCACGCAATACCGCTTCCCCTTCGGGGTGCCGTGATCTAAGTGTTGTGCTCGGTGAATTTCCGGGCTGATATGCACACCATGCAACGCCGCTTCTCCCACAGAATGATGAAAGGCCGCCGGGCGTTTCTCGCCGCCAAGCACCGCAGCGTGCCGCTCAAGGCGCTCATTCCCAATATCGTGACACTGCTCGGCCTGTGCGCGGGGCTGACCGCGATCCGGCTGGCCATCGAAGGGCGCTACGACATCGCGCTTGCGGCCATCGCCGTTGCGGCGGTGCTCGACGGCGTTGACGGGCGCATGGCGCGGCTCTTGAAGGCGTCGTCCCGTTTTGGGGCGGAACTCGATTCACTCGCCGATTTCGTCAGCTTCGGCGTGGCGCCCGCCATCGTGCTGTATCTGTGGGGCTTCACCGGCGTGCACAGCCTGGGCTGGATCGTGGTGCTGGTGTTCGCGCTCGCGGCCGCCCTGCGCCTCGCGCGCTTCAATGTGGCGCTCGACGCGCCCGCCAGGCCGTTGTGGCAAAGCGCCTTTTTTGTGGGCATGCCCGTTCCGGCCGGGGCAATCGTGGTCCTGCTGCCGCTGTATCTCGAAGGGCTCGGGCTTCCGGCGTCCTTCATCAAGGTGCCGCCGCTCCTCGCCGTCTATGCGGTCCTGATAGCGTTCCTCATGGCGTCGCGCCTGCGCACCTTCTCCGGAAAACTCATCGGACGGCGCATCGCTCGCGAATACATCGCGCCCGTCATCGCACTGGCGGCCCTGGCTGCGGCCGTTCTGGCCACTTATCCCTATCTGACTCTGACGGTGGGCTGCCTGATCTACCTGGGGCTGATTCCGTTGAGTATCCGCCGTTTTCGCGAGATGGAACAGGCGAGCGCTGCTGAAATGCAGGCGCCCGCCATTGCCCATGACGACGGTACGGACCCGGACCTCAATAGCGATAGTGATCCGGCTTGAACGGGCCTTCCGGCGCGATTTCAAGATACTTCGCCTGCTGCGGCGTCAACTTCGTAAGGTGCACGCCAAGCTTTTCCAGATGCAGGCTGGCGACGCGCTCGTCGAGATGTTTCGGAAGCGTGTAGACCTTGTTTTCATATTTGTCGTGATGGCACCACAGCTCGATCTGCGCCAGCACCTGATTGGTGAAGGACGCGCTCATCACGAAGCTCGGGTGGCCGGTGGCGTTGCCGAGATTGACCAGGCGGCCCTCCGAGAGAAGGATCAGCCGCTTGCCGTCGGGGAACTCGACCATGTCCACCTGCGGCTTGACGTTGGTCCAGCGGAAGTTGCGAAGCCCCGCCACCTGAATTTCGTTGTCGAAATGGCCGATGTTGCACACGATGGCCATGTCCTTCATGGCGCGCATGTGATCCACGGTGATGACGTCGAGATTCCCGGTGGCGGTGACGACGATGTCGGCCTTGGGCGCGATCTCATCCAGCGTCACGACGTCGAAGCCGTCCATCGCCGCCTGCAGCGCGCAGATCGGGTCGATCTCGGTGACGGCGACGCGCGCGCCCGCGCCGCGCAGCGACAGCGCCGAGCCTTTGCCGACATCGCCATAGCCGCACACGACGGCCAGCTTGCCCGCCATCATCACGTCCGTGCCGCGGCGGATGCCGTCCACAAGGCTTTCGCGGCAGCCATATTTGTTGTCGAACTTCGACTTGGTGACGCTGTCGTTGACGTTGAAGGCCGGGAAGGACAGCGTGCCCTTCTTCTCCATCTGATAGAGGCGATGCACGCCGGTGGTCGTCTCCTCGGACACGCCGCGGATGTTGGCCTTCACCTTCGAATACCAGCCCGGCGTCTTCTCCAGCCGCTTCTTGATGGTGGCGAAAAGCGCGGCCTCCTCCTCGTTCTGCGGCTCGGCCAAGAGGCCCGGATTGGTCTCCGCCGCTGCGCCGAGATTGACGAGCAGGGTGGCGTCGCCGCCGTCATCCAGGATCATGTTGGCGGTCTCGCCGTTCGGCCATTCGAAGATGCGGTCGGCATAATCCCAATATTCTTCAAGCGTCTCGCCCTTGACAGCGAAGACCGGAGTGCCGCGGGCGGCAATCGCGGCGGCGGCATGGTCCTGGGTGGAAAAGATGTTGCACGACGCCCAGCGGACTTCCGCGCCCAGCTCCTGCAGCGTCTCGATCAGCACGGCCGTCTGAATGGTCATGTGCAGGCTGCCCGCGATGCGCGCGCCCTTCAGCGGCTTGGAGGGGCCGAATTCGCGCCGTGCGGCCATCAGGCCCGGCATCTCGATTTCCGCGATGACGATTTCCTTGCGGCCCCAGTCAGCCAGCGAAAGGTCTTTGACGAGGAAGTCCTGTGCAGCGCTCATGTGGTTCGCCCTGTCGATTGTGAAAACTGGGCTCCGGTATAAGCGGGACAGGGTCTCAACGCAATAAGGATATAAAGATATTGTTATATGACGTCTGTCAAACCACGAAGGGCGGCGGCGCCGGCTTGCGATCGCCTTGCCACGATGGATCCCCGGTGTCCGCCGCCGTTCTTGCGCTCATCTCACCAGCGTGACCGGCGCCTTCGCCATATGCACGACCTTGGTGGCGATCGACCCCATCACCAGCGCGCCGATCGCGCCCCGGCCGTGCGTTCCCATAACGATGCCGTCGCACCCCAGTTCTTCCGCGCGCCTGGCAATCAGTTCCGCGACGTCGCCGATGAGGATCTCGCCCGTGTGCGCGACGCCCGCATTTTCGGCCGCGGCGAGGGCCGGGCGCTGCACGTCCTCGCCATGCTTGCGGAGCCCTTCCTCCATCTTCTCCGGCGACGTGTAGACCTGGATCTCGCCGTAGATCACGGGCTCGGGATAGACTGTGACAAAATGGAGTTCCGTCGGTCCGCGCTCGGCGGCGAGTTTGATCGCGTGTTCCACCGCGCGCATGGCGTAATCCGATCCGTCGACCGGGACGAGAAGCTTGTGCATGACGAGTTTGCCTCCGGGTAGATATCCCCCGGAGTATACGTTCTCAGCGGTTACCGTTCCAGTTCACCATTGAGCGCAGACATGACTGCCGGAAGACAGGAAGAGACCGGCGCGATCCTGGTCGCATGCCGTGGAATGCCGATGGTCCGAGCGGCGGGGTCGGCCGCTACTCCTCTTCGTTGAAGCCCTGCTCCACGAGGCTGGTGAGCGCTTCGAGCGCTTCTTCCGCGTCCGGACCTTCCGTCTCGATGAGGATGGTGGAGCCCGGTCCGGCAAGGAGCATCATCAGCCCCATGACCGACGAGCCGCTGACGCTTTCGCCGTCCTTGGTCACGATGACTTCCGCGTCGAATTTCTCCACCAGCTTTGCGAAAGCGTTCGATGCCCGCGCATGCAGGCCCCGCTTGTTCGTGACCGTAACTTCGGCCAGACACTGATAAACGCCGGAAGCGGATAAACTTTTCATATATGCCTGTTGAATTATTGCTGCGGAGCGGCCAGCAACCCGGGTGAGTATGCACTGGCCTTATGGCTGCGGAAAGCTTTAATTAGCGCTCGTGTTAAGGATTTATGCGCGCCCCCCCGGCTATGTTGCGGCGCAACTTGAGTTATCCTCAGGAAATCGTCGCGGCAGAATTGTTTTTCCCGGGCGGCTCGTCACCGCTCCGGATACTGCGCCCCGTGCGGCGGCGCAAGCCCTACCGGCCTGTCAGCACGTGGCTTGCGACGTGGATATATTTGCGTCCCGCGTCCTGCGCCTGGCTCACCGCCTCGGCGAGCGGGCATTCCTCGCGCACACGCGCCAGCTTCACCAGCATCGGCAGATTGATGCCCGCTATGACCTCGACGTGCGATTCCTCCATTGCGGATATGGCGAGGTTGGAAGGGGTGCCGCCGAACATGTCGGTGAGCAGAACGCAGCCGTCGCCATTGTCGACACGCCCGACCGCCTTGAGAATGGCGTCGCGGCGTTCTCCCATGTCGTCATCCGGCCGGATGCATATCGTGGCGATCTGCTCCTGCGGGCCCACGACGTGCTCCAGCGCCGCCCGGAATTCCTTGGCCAGATTGCCATGCGTGACGATCACGAGCCCGATCATGCCCGAATCCACTCCCCGGCAGAAAAAGGCGGCGGCGAACGCAGCCGCGTGTCTTCATGGATTGTCGCTCAAGCCCGGCTGCCGGTTCAAGCGCAATCACTCCCTGCTTCACCGCGATAGCAGATGATTTGCGATGATTTGAGGTTTTTTTCTGATTTTTTCACTGCGTGATGGCTTCGAGCGCCAGACGCAGCTTCCACGGCGCCGACGCCTCGAACGGCGCGAGCCGCAGAACCGGCAGCGCAATACCGCCGAAGGTCTCCGTCTGCGTTCTGGCGGGCGGCATGCGCGGGACGTCGTGGGGGTCGCACAAGCGCACGGCCAGCCGAAGCACGGCCTCGGCGCGGTGGGACAGCGAAACGATGCCGACGCCGCGCACCTCGATCTTCCCGGCGAGCGCCGCAGGCGGGCGGGCGATGACGCGTTCGCCTCGCGCTTCCAGCAGCACCTGATCGTCCGCCACCAGAAACGGGCCCTCGGCGGCGGGCATCATCATGGCGAAACGCAGGGCGAGGTCGGACTTGCCGCTGCCCGACGGTCCAAGGAGCAGGGCCGCCGCCGGACCGAGCGCCACGCAGGTGCCATGTGTCAGGTCCGGGCGGAGGTTCATCACAATGCCGGAAGCTGAATGATGAAGCGCGCGCCGATGACCGGCAGCAGGGCCGTGCCGCCTTCGCCCTTGCCGGCCTTGGTGCCCGCCTTCACGCGGTTTTCCGCCCAGATGCGCCCGTTGTGAGCGGAGATGATCTGGCGCGAGATGTTGAGCCCGAGCCCGGAATTCTGGCCGAATTCCTCGTCCGACGGACGGTCGGTGTAGAAGCGTTCGAATATCCGCTCCAGGTTCTCGGGGCGGATCCCCGGCCCTTCGTCTTCCACGGTCACTTCGACGATGTTCGACTTGCGGATGTGCTGGCAGGTGACGAGGATCTCGCCATTCGGGGGCGAGAAGGAAATGGCGTTGTCGATGAGGTTGCTCACGACTTGCCCCAGGCGGCTCTCATGGCCGCTGACGACGAAGGCGTTCCTGGAACTCGTGGCGCCGCCGCGCGCCATGCCGGGGATCTTGAGGCTGATCGAAGGCGAGCCTTCGCGGTGAATGTCGTTCACCACGCCACACATCGTTTCCAGAAGATGGGCGACATTGACGGGGCGCCGGCTCTCGCGGGCCAGTTCGGCGTCGAGGCGCGAGGCGTCGGATATATCGGAAATCAGGCGGTTGAGCCGCTTCACGTCGTGCTGAATGATCTGGACGAGACGGTCGCGGTCGTCGTCGTTTTTTACGATGGTCAGCGTGTCCGCCGCGCTTCTCAGCGAGGTCAACGGGTTCTTGAGTTCGTGCGCAACGTCGGCGGCGAAGGATTCGATGGCGTCGAGGCGCTTGTACAACGTTGCCGTCATCTCGCGCAGCGCCGTCGAAAGATCGCCGATCTCGTCGGACCGATGGCTGAAATCCGGGATTTCCTCCCGCTTCTTTATGTTCTTGCGCACGTTTTCCGCAGCCACCGCGAGCCGGTGCACCGGACCAGCGATGGTGCTTGCGAGCACGAGCGAGAACACCGCCGTCACCGCGAGGACCAGCAGCCATAGCCGCATGATCGATGCACGCTCGCGGGCGAGGATTCCGTCGATTTCGCCACCTGCGGTGACGAGGAACAGCGCACCCAGCACCGGGCCTTCCCGCCGGATGGGCGCCGCCACGCTCAGGACCGTCTCCCCGACTTCGTTGACGCGCACCATGGGGGTCAGCTTGCCCTGCTCCAGCGCGGTCGTGACCTCGACCAGCGGCTTGCCGCCATCCGGGCCGTTCTCCGTGTAAAGAGGCAGGTTTTCACCGCGCAGAAGGCGCTCTACGCGCAGCCAGGTTTTATAGAGGATGCCCGGCTCGGCCACGGTTTGCCGTGGCGGCTGGAAGCGTCTCAACTCGCCCTTGACGTAAATCTTGTTGCTGTCAACAAGGCGGGTCACGCCATCCGTGTTGTAGATGATGCCGTGCGTGCCCGTCGGTTCGAGAAGGCTGCGCAGCCATTGCGCGGAATGCTCGGGGTCGATGCGGATCGGGGGGGTCTGCGGCACCCCCTCGTCGGCCGCATGCTGCATCGCGAACAGCAAGTCCTTCTTTGCAACGCCGCTACCGTTGACGTCGACCGCGGTGCCCTGCCCGATGGACCGCGCGATGATATCGGTCTGCACCTCCAGGGCCTTGATCTTCGCTTCGATCAGGCCGTCGCGGAAATCATTGAGGTAGAGCAGCCCGAGCACCAGCACGATGAGGCTCACGGCGTTGACCGCCAGGATGCGCCCGGCGATCGTATTGAAGCGGTAATAGAACCCGGCGCGGTCGAACGCGGCCATGAGCCAGCGCCAGGCGCGGCTCAGCCTACCAGGCGGCGCGCGGCGACTCAGCCGCAGCCGTTCGGTTAAAACGATCTCTCTGCTCTCAGCCTTCATTCCTTGAAGCGGTAGCCGACCCCGTAAAGCGTTTCGATGACGTCGAAACTGTTGTCGACATGCTTGAACTTCTTACGCAGGCGCTTGATGTGGCTGTCGATCGTGCGGTCATCGACATAGACCTGATCGTCATAGGCGGCATCCATCAGCGCGTCGCGGCTTTTCACCACGCCCGGCCGGTGCGCCAGGGCCTGCAGGATGAGAAACTCGGTCACCGTCAGCGTGACGGGCTTGTTGTCCCAGATACAGGTGTGGCGCTCGGGATCGAGCTTGAGCTTGCCGCGCTCGATAACCTTGGCGGCGTCCTCGACGCCCGCGCCGGGCTCGCGCGGAGCGGAGCGGCGCAGGATCGCCTTCACCCGCTCGACGAGGAGGCGCTGCGAAAACGGTTTGCGGATAAAATCATCGGCGCCCATTTTGAGACCGAACAGTTCGTCGATCTCGTCCTCCTTTGAGGTGAGGAAAATGACCGGCATCTCGGATTTCTGGCGCAGGCGCCGCAGCAGCTCCATGCCGTCCATGCGCGGCATTTTGATATCCAGAATCGCCAGATCCGGCGGATCCATCGTCAGGCCGTCAAGCGCCGAGGCGCCGTCCGTGTACGCCTGGATCTTATAGCCCTCGCTTTCGAGCGCCATCCGGAGCGAGGTGACAATATTACGGTCGTCGTCAACGAGTGCTATTGTTGGCATTGCATTCTCTGCCTTCGCCGCCCCAGGCGCCGGCGTTTCCAAAATTGAACCGCGATGCTTTGTGGCGGAAGAGCCACAATCCTTGGGAAATGGCATCGTAATGGACTGTCGTTGGATTGCAACAGCGGAAAGCGAAGTTACTAAATCCACAAGCGAATCCGGCGGATTTGTGACGTTCTGACACAGAATAGGAAAACCGGCGGGCCGGAGCGGGCCGTTTTCGGTGCCGCCGGTGCTGTGCGGAGACCGCGTAAGGGTGCGGTTATCCTGAGCTATCCCCGGCCAGCCATTCTCCCCTGGGGAAGCGGCACTCGGCCGCATCCCGAATATTCCGTAGCCCGCCGAATCACGCGTCCTTTTCTTTCTCCTTGCCTCCCGCCCTGGTGGCCAGCGTCGCCTGGGCGGCGGCCAGCCTTGCAACTGGAACGCGAAACGGCGAACAGGACACGTAATCGAGCCCCACCCGTTCGCAAAAGCCGATGGAGTCCGGATCGCCGCCGTGCTCGCCGCAGATGCCGAGCTTGATGGCCGGCCGCGTGGCCCGCCCGCGCTCGGCGGCGATGGCCACCAGTTCGCCGACGCCGTCCTGGTCGATGGAAACGAACGGATCGGTCTCGATGACGCCTTTGGACACGTATTCGGCGAGGAACGAAGCGGCGTCGTCGCGGCTGAGGCCGAAGGTCGTCTGCGTGAGGTCGTTGGTGCCGAAGGAGAAGAACTCCGCTCCCTTGGCCAGTTCGCCCGCCCTGAGCGCCGCGCGGGGCAGCTCGATCATGGTGCCGACCTGATAGATGACCGACGCGCCCTTCTCCGCGAACACGTCCTTCGCCACCTTGTCGATACGCTCCTTGATGAGATCGAATTCCGCCTTCACCGCCACCAGGGGAATCATGACTTCCGGCTCGACCGGCTGGCCGGTCCTGCGGCTCGCCTCGATGGCGGCTTCGAAGATCGCGCGGGCCTGCATTTCCGGGATTTCCGGGAACGTGATGCCCAGGCGGCAGCCGCGATGGCCGAGCATGGGGTTGAATTCTTCGAGCTGCGCGAGGCGGTGCCGGATCTTGCCCTCGTCGGCGCCGAGCGCGCGCGCCACCTCCGAGATGTCCTCGTCCTTGTGCGGCAGGAACTCGTGCAGCGGCGGGTCGAGAAGCCGGACGGTGACCGGCAGTCCGCCCATGATCTCGAACAGCTCGATGAAGTCGTTGCGCTGCATGGGCAGGATCTTGGCCAGCGCCGTGCGCCGCCCGGCCTCGTCCGCCGCCAGGATCATCTCGCGGACGGCGAGGATGCGGTCCTTGTCGAAGAACATGTGTTCGGTGCGGCACAGGCCGATGCCCTCGGCGCCGAATTCGCGCGCCTGCCGGGCGTCGTCGGGCGTCTCGGCGTTGGCGCGGACCTGCATGCGCCGCGCCGCGTCGGCCCATTCCATAAGGGCGGCGAAATCGCCGGACAGCTCGGGCTGGCGCATCGGCACCGTGCCTAGGATCACCTGGCCGGTGGAGCCGTCGATGGTGATGACGTCCCTTTCATTGAGGATCGTTTCGCCGACAGCCATCGTCCCCGCCTTGTAGTCGATGCGGATGGACCCCGCGCCGGATACGCAGGGCCGTCCCATGCCGCGCGCGACCACCGCCGCATGCGAGGTCATGCCGCCGCGCGCCGTCAGAATGCCTGCCGCCGCATGCATGCCGTGGATGTCCTCCGGGCTGGTCTCGACGCGCACCAGGATGACGGTGTGGCCGTCGTTCTTCAGCTTCTCGGCCTTGTCGGGGTCGAAAACGACTTCGCCCGTCGCCGCGCCGGGGGATGCCGGAAGACCGGATGTCAGCACGCGCTTGTCGGCTGCGGGGTCGAGCGTGGGGTGCAGAAGCTGATCGAGTTGCGCCGGGTCGATGCGCATGATCGCCTCGTCGCGGGTGATGAGGCCTTCCGCCACCATGTCCGCCGCGATCTTCAACCCCGCCTTGCCCGTGCGCTTGCCGTTGCGGGTCTGCAGCATCCAGAGCCTGCCCTCCTGGATGGTGAATTCGATGTCCTGCATGTCGCGGTAGCGCGCTTCGAGCTTCTCGTAGATCGCCCGCAACTCGGCGAAGACCTCCGGCATCAGCGCTTCGAGCGAAGGCTTGGTGTCGTTCGCCTCCAGCCTCGCGGCCTCGGTCAGGTTCTGCGGCGTGCGGATACCGGCCACGACGTCCTCGCCCTGGGCGTTGACGAGGAATTCGCCGTAAAGGCGTTTCTCGCCCGTGGAGGGGTTGCGCGTGAACGCCACGCCGGTGGCGCTGGTCTCGCCGCGGTTGCCGAACACCATGGCCTGTACGTTGACGGCAGTACCCCAATCGTCGGGCAGGCCGTGCAGGCGGCGGTAGGTGATGGCGCGGGCGTTGTACCAGGAGTCAAACACCGCGCCGATGGCGCCCCAGAGCTGCTCGTGCGGGTCCTGCGGGAAAGACCGGCCGATATGCTGCTCGACGGCCTGTCTGTATTCGCCGACGATCTTCTCCCAGTCGTCGGCGCTGAGACCGGTGTCGAGATCGACGCCGACGGAATGCTTGTAGCTTTCGAGGATTTCTTCGAAGACGTGGTGGTCGACGCCCAGTACCACGTTGGAATACATCTGAATGAAGCGCCGGTAGGAATCGTATGCGAAACGCTTGTCGCCCGCCTTCCTGGCCAGCCCCTGGACCGTCACATCGTTGAGGCCGAGATTGAGCACGGTGTCCATCATGCCGGGCATGGAGGCGCGGCTGCCGGAACGTACGGAGACCAGGAGCGGATTGTCCGCATCGCCGAAGGTCGCGCCGACCAGCTTGCCGACGCCATCGAGCGCTTCCGCAACCTGCGTGCGGAGTTCGGGTGGAAAAGTCTTGCCGTTGTCATAATAGGCGAGGCACATCTCCGTCGTGATCGTGAAGCCCGGCGGCACCGGCAGGCCGAGATTGGCCATCTCCGCCAGATTGGCGCCCTTGCCGCCGAGAAGATTGCGCATATCAGCGGAGCCGTCGGCCCCTCCGGCGCTGAAACGGTAGACCCAGCGCTTCGCCGCCGAGCTGGTGGGAGCCGTATCCTGCATTCCTTCATTGCGCATAGGTGCCTCCTGCTTCGCGGGGGTGGCGGATTGGTCGCCGCTCTTGGCTTTCATGAGTTCGGAAAAGTTGTCCAGGAGCCGGAGATTCGCTTCCAGCGACTGGACGATGAGATTGTAGATGATGCGCGCGGGCATAAGTGTTTCCGTCTCCGTGGCCAGGAACCAGCCGCCTCAGTCAAGACGAGCATCTCAAGATGCGCGATCAACACGGCAGCGGGAAAAAACGCACAGATGATGTATCCGACATCAGCAGCGGGGTTCAAGGGCGGCTTCCCTTTCATCATCTTAAATCGGGTAGCTTTTGCGGGGGTATCCAACAGGGAACCGCCCATGAGGCAATAATGGCGTGCACCAGACTCGCAATTCATAGAGATAGGTCCACGCCTGCCGCGCCTCTCCGGAAACCATCCGGACCGTGACTTTAGCACGGCGATAGGGCGCCGGTTCAGGACACTTGGCGCCGCAGCCCTCGAATTCGTCGAGCCAGACGAACGCGGCCCGCGGCTGAGGCAGTCTGACGACGTCGCCATGCACGGCGTCGCCGCGTCCGGACGAGAGCACGGCGCCCGGATACGGCCCGGGAAGATGCAGCCGGCCGTTCATCGCTGCCCGCCCAAGCCAGATGCTTTCGCGCGCGAGCCGGCGCGCCATGGGGTGACGGGAGGCGCGCATCAGCGAGCCGTACACGAACAGCAGGTCGGTCAGCTTGGCAACTCCTCGGATGGTGTGTGCGGAGGAGAGCAAGCAGGAAACACATGACTGCCGTCAAGTGGGAATTCGTCGAATCGAGCTGCGGCGGATTGCAGCCTCCCCGCCCCCGGCGGAGCGGGCCGCCGGGGCATCTCTCTCAGGTTTCGGGCGTCTGAAGGCGTTTTGATGGGGGCCCGTATGCGGCAACCCCGCTCGCGGCGGGCTACTCCGCCGCCTGCTGCTTCTGCGCTTCGATTGTGGCCCGGTGTTCGTAATCCATGATGTCGTAGCCCGGATAGACGAGGTTCAGCGCGTGGAACGGCGGGTTCTTGTACTCCTCCAGCACATGCGCCGTGATCGCCAGCGACCGCCCCATCAGAAACAGCGCCGGGCCGTAGGAAGGCTCGTGGAAGCCGAGATCGACGAGGATAGCGCCGTTGACGCCGTCGATATTGGCGTACACGTCCTTCGCCGCGACCAGAGCGTTCTGAATGATGTCGAATTTGCGGATGCCGTCCCCCGCCAGCCCCAGCCTGCCGATGAGATTGCGTAGCGTTTGCGGACGCGGGTCGCGTGGAACCACCGGGTGGCCGAAACCGGGGATCTTGTCGTTATTGGCGATGGCGTCGTTGACGAGCGCCTCGACCTCGGCGTCGGTCTTGGTCAGGTAGATCTGCATGATCCCGTCGATCGCCGAAGTGTGCGATGGACCGCTGGCCGAAAATCCGGCTGCGAGGCACTGCGCGATCGGCGCCTTCGTGGTGGCGGCGATTCTCGCGGAGAATACGACCGGCGGAATGATGCCCCAGCCTCCGCAAAAGCTGACGAGGACGGCGTTGAGCATCCGTTTTTCAGCTTCGGTGGGCACCCGTTGAAGCCATGTATGGAATATGGCGTCGACGAAATCGAATTCCTCGATCATGGAATTGAGCTTCTTGTCGCGCACATACATCGTCCCGGTAGACAGGTCGGCCCAATCCACCGCTCCCGCCACCGCTTTGTCCTCTCTCACTCTTGTGTCTCCCGCTGTCGAGTTCTGTTTGCCGCATGACGGCGTCACGCCTGCCGGGCGGGCCTCGATGCAGGCTGGACTGGCCCGGCTTCTGCCGCATCGCTTCCGCGATCTGCCTGCGGCTTAATGCCTAACAGTGGTTAATGTCACAAAAATGACGTCAGTGCGTCTTGAAGCAGACACAGAAACAAGGGTGGTCCTTACCAAGATGATCTGAGGGCGCGCCCCATTCCGCGTAGCACCGGCCAAGCATCGGCGCATATGCTGGTGTAAAAGGGGGGTAGCGGAACAGTCCTGTTCTCGTGAAAAACGCCGCAGCGGCGTGAAAGATCGGGCCGCATCGCGCCGCGAGGTCAGGGCGCGTGTAAACGCGACCATTCCCGAATCCGCTGCGGCGCAGCAGCAATTGGCCTGCGCAGAGCGGGAAGGGGGAATGGCCGCGGCTGGATTATGGGATTGCCGCGAATGCCGCCTTAGTGAGGGGGACAGCCCATCTGAATCTCGGACGAGCCCCTGTCCTCAAGCGCCGCCACCGCACGCAGAGCCAGCGCGCTCCTCAGGCATTCGAGCGCGTTGTCCATATGCGCGCGCAGAAGCACCGCCAGCCGCATGCCGTCGCGCGCCTCAAGTGCGGCTATGATGCCGTCATGGTCCGCGATCGCGTCCGCGAGGTCCACCTCCATGGCGCTCGCATAGGTGCGCGCCCGCCTGATCGGACCTGAAACGGTATACAATATCTGAAGCAGGGTAGTGTTACGGGCGCCAAGCTGGATGCGCTCGTGGATCATGTCATTGATCTCGAAGCAGCGCTTCAGGTCGCGGCGGCGGTAATGATTGACCATCTGTTCATGCAACTGACGGATTTCGGCGATCTCCTCGGCCGTCAGGCGCATGCAGGCCAGTTCGCCGGCCAGGGCCTCCAGATGCGCGTAGACGGGGAAGGCCTCCTCCAGATCGTGTATCGTAAGAGGACTGACGGTTGCCCCGCGATTGTGGGTCAGGATGACCAGACCCTCATGAGCCAGGACTTTCAGAGCCTCGCGCAAAGGCGTGCGCGAGACGCCGAAACGTTCGCACAGCTCTTTTTCCGGCACCTTGGCGTTCGGCGCCAGTTCGCCGGTGATGATGGCGTCGCGCAGCCTCTCGCGCAGCTCGTCGTGTAGATGACGACGCGCAATCGGCGGTACATCGTCCGCCAAATCGCAAGAGAAAAATAGATTACTTCGACCCTCGGCCGCTTTTTCATCCATGAGCGAAAATCCCGTCAAGACCCGTCAAGAACTGAGCCCGGCGCCGCGCGTGCTTTCCCTCCATGCCCCATGGCGGTATCACGGACCGCGGAAGCAATCACGGCCTCTGAGTAGCTTTGATCTGTAACGGGTAAGAAGCAGATCAAGCCCGAGGCCTGCGCATCGGCAACCTGTACTGCTATTATAGCCATATCTTGACGATATTCCACCGCAACAAACAATGTATGGCCGGAGTTTTGATGGAAGGGTGGATAATATTTCCATAAATTGCGCGCCCACTAGAGATAGTGATACAGGCAACTTATCATCTACAACTGATAGACCAACGCTTCATGTCGCCGCAGGCGCGATTGCCGCAGCGCCGGCGGTCAAATCCTCAGCACTCGTGACACGGAAAAAGTGTTTCGCCGCGAAGTCAGCATGCCCGGGCAACTACTCCCGCGCCCTTCACTTGCCGTCCTTGTCCAGAATGGCGGCGAGCCGCGCTTCTTCCGCTTCGGTCAGCGGCTGCGGCCCGTCTGTGGCGGCGTTTCCCGACGCGGGGCGAATGGCGCGATAGGCCAACGCTGCGCCCGCCGCCAGCAGCAGGAGCGGCGCGAACCACAACAGCGCCGTCTTCGCCGAGAACCGCGGACGCAGCAGGATGAACTCGCCGTACCGCGCGACGGTATAGTCGATGACCTGCTGCTTGCTGTCGCCGGCGGTGAGCCGCTCGCGGACGATGATGCGGAGGTCGCGGGCAAGCGGCGCGTTCGAGTCGTCGATGGACTGGTTTTGGCAGACGAGACAGCGCAACTCGGCGGAAATCTCCCGCGCCTTGGCCTCCAGCGCCGGATCGGCCAGCATTTCGTCGGGCTCGACGGCGCGGGCGGGCGCGGCGACGGCGATGAAGCTCAGGACGGCCAGTGCGGCAGCGAGCGAACGGTGTTTCATGACGGTTGCCCCGCAGTGGCCATGGCGCCTGGCTCGCGGGCGCGTTTGGCGGGCGCGCCGACGCGAAGCCGCCGGTCGGTCAGCGAGATGCCGCCGCCGATGGCCATGATCAGCGCCCCGATCCAGATCAGCCGTACGAGCGGATGGAAGTAGATGCGCACGGCGACCGATTTGCCGTCTTCGGATGGATCGCCGAGTGCAACGTAGTAATCGCCCGTCCAGGAGAGATGGATGGCGGTTTCGGTCGTCGGCATCGGCGGCTGGACGTATTGACGCTTGGCGGGCATCAGCGTGGTGATGCGTTCGGGCGACCCGGCCTTCAGAAGCGCGAACTCGCCGAACTGCTCGCTGTAGTTCGGACCGTCACGGCTGCCGATGCGCTCGAAGATCAGCTCGTATCCCGCGAACCGCGTCTTGTCGCCCACCTTCATCATCAGCACCTGTTCCGTTTTCCAGGCGCTGGTGGCGACGATGCCGAGCACGGCGAGACCCAGCCCGACATGGGCGACGGCAGTGCCCCAATTCGAGCGTGGCAGCCCGGCGAGGCGGCGGCGTACCTCGTCCCAGGGCGCGGCGAATGCCTTCACGCGGAACGCCAGTTCCGAAAGCGTGCCCGCGATGACCCACACGCCCAGCCCGATGCCGAACGGCGCCAGCACCGGCCCGCGCTGCGTCAGCGCCACCGACACGGCCATGGCGAGCAGGGCGAGACCCGCCGCCGCGATGAGTCGCTGACTGACGCCGTAGATATCGCCGCGCTTCCAGGCCAGGAACGGCCCGAACGGCGCCACGATCAGGAGCGGGACCATGAATACGGGGAATACGGATTCATAATAGGGGGCGCCGACGGAGATCTTGTGCCCGAACGCTTCCAGCAGCATCGGCGCCAGGGTGCCCGTCAGCACGGTGCCGCAGGCCGCCGTCAGGAGAAGGTTGTTCAGGAGCAGGCTGCCCTCGCGTGAGACCGGCGCGAACAGGCCGGTGGAGCGCAGCAGCGGCGCGCGCCAGGCGAAGAGCCAGAGAGCCGCGCCGGTATAAAGCGCGATGATCGCCAGCACGAACACGCCGCGCGCCGGGTCGACGGCGAAGGCGTGGACCGAGGTCAGCACGCCGGACCGCACAATGAACGTGCCGATGAGGCTCAGCGCGAAAGCGACGATGGCGAGCAGCACAGTCCAGGCCTTCAGCGCCTCACGCTTCTCGGTAACGATGGCCGAGTGCAGGAGCGCCGTAGCCGCGAGCCAGGGCACGAAGGACGCGTTTTCGACCGGGTCCCAGAACCACCAGCCGCCCCAGCCCAGTTCGTAATACGCCCACCATGACCCCGTGGCGATGCCCAGTGTCAGGAAGATCCACGCCGCGAGCGTCCACGGCCGCACCCAGCGCGCCCAGGCGGCGCTGATACGCCCCTCGATCAGCGCGGCGACGGCGAAGGAATAGGCCATGGAGAGGCCGACATAGCCGGCATAGAGCAGCGGCGGGTGAAAGGCGAGGCCGGGGTCCTGCAGGATGGGATTGAGGCCGTTGCCCTCGAAGGGCGCCGGGTCGAGGCGCGTGAACGGATTGGACGTGGCGACGATGAAGACGAGGAAGGCGATGCCGACCGAGCCTTGCACCGCCAGCACGTTGGATTTCAGCCGTTCCGGCAGGTTGCTGCCGAACAGCGCGACGGCGGCGCCGAAGGCGGCGAGGATCAGGACCCAGAGCACCATGGAGCCCTCGTGGTTGCCCCAGGCGCCGGAGATCTTATAGATGAGCGGCTTGGCGGAGTGCGAGTTGCGCCAGACGTTCTCGACCGAAAAATCGGAGTTCGCATAGGCCCAGACCAGCGCGCCGAACGCGACGGCGAGCAGCACGAACTGCGTGAAGGCCGCTGCGGGGGCCATCGCCCGCGCCTTCTCGTCATGGGCGTAGGAGGCCCAGACGACGGAGCCCGTCTGCAGGCAGGCGACCGCCAGGGCGAGGATGAGCGCGAAATGGCCGATTTCGATGATCACGTTCTTATTTGTCCTATCGCTTCGCTAATTGCGGGCGGCCCCCGCCTGCTCCGTCGCCGCGCGGCGCGGCTTCGAGAAATTTCAGTTCGACGCGCTCGTGCTCTGGACCGGTTGCGGCTTCGCCCCGCCCTGCCCCTGCCAGACGCCCTGCTTCTTCAGCGCTTCGGCCACCTCGCGCGGCATGTAATTCTCGTCGTGCTTGGCAAGCACGGTGTCGGCGTGGAAGACGCCCGCCGCGTCCATCTTGCCTTCGGCGACCACGCCCTGTTTCTCGCGGAAAAGATCGGGCAGGATGCCGGTATAGGTCACCTTCATCGTGCGTTTACCGTCGGTGACGGCGAACTGGATATGCGTACCCTGATCGCGTTTCACGCTGCCTTCGCTCACCAGACC
>JBNKDX010000003.1:0-23825 GCA_050288485.1 Rhodomicrobiaceae bacterium
TTGCTGTCGTCGCCGACATGAGCGGCGATGCGCGCCAGACGGTCTACGGCCGCCCAGCACATCAGGCTGGAAGTGGTGTGCACCCGCGCCCGCGAGCGCAGTTCCCACATGCCGGCGTCCGGCTGATCGTAAAGACGCGCCGCCTGCCGCCCCGCCATCTCCAGAGCCAGGAATTCCTGCATGCCCGGGGGGTGCAGCAGCCGCCGGTCGAAAAAAGCCTGCGCCGCGCCGAGAATGATGTTGCCGTAAGAGTCGTGCTGGAAATGCTCGTGCGCCTGATTGCCGATACGCACCGGCCCCATTCCACGATAGCCGGGCAGCGCCTGGGCGTGGCGCTCGGTAAGGGCGGTCTCAAGCCCGACACCCAGCACCGGCTGAATATGATCGCCGTTGGCCCGCGCCACGACGTTCATCAGCCATTGGAGATAGTTCTCCATCGTGTGTGTCGCAGCGAGGCTGTTCAGCGCCCGGACGACGAAATAGGCGTCGCGCACCCAGCAATAGCGGTAGTCCCAGTTCCGCTCCGTGGCAGGCGCCTCGGGGATGCTGGTGGTGACCGCCGCGACGATGGCGCCGGTCGGCTCGTAAGTGCACAGTTTGAGCGTAATGGCGGCGCGGATCACCGCGTCCTGCCACTCGAAGGGGATGGCCAGCCGGTTGACCCACTCGCGCCAGTAACGTTCGGTGTGTTCCTGGAAGACGCGCCCCACCTCATGGACGGCGTCGCTCAGGGGTTCGTCCGGCATCAGCAGGAAGGTCAGCGGCTCGCGCAGCAGAAACGACGTTTCGCCGAGCAGGTAGTCGAGCGGCGCATCGGTGGTGAGCCGGAGCGCGGTCCTGGGGCCGGCATAGCGGATGTGGTTCGAGCCGTGGGTGACGACAGGGGCTGTCTCGCCATAGTCGAAACGCGGGCGGA
Organism: Rhodomicrobiaceae bacterium; assembly: GCA_050288485.1. GTDB lineage: Bacteria > Pseudomonadota > Alphaproteobacteria > Rhizobiales > Rhodomicrobiaceae > JARRLC01. Next base: position 917 of record JBNKDX010000003.1, read on the forward strand.
TGCGAATGCGGACATTCGGCGTCCCCGAGAGCGGCGCTACGCGCCGCACCAGGAACTGCGGGCGAAACGACCGGCCGCGGGACTGGAACCGGGGGGCGAAATCCGTGACCTGGACGGCGCCATTCGCACCGCGCAGTATCGTCCTCAGAATGGCCGTGTTAGCTAGGTACGCCTGATCGCTACTGGTAAAACCATTGATTTCGATGGAGAAAGCACCGTCCTCCGGCGCACTGCCGGGGGCGCCGAGGAGGCGATGAAAGACCGGATCGCCATCGAAACGCGGCAGGCAGCACCAGACGATGGACGCCATGCGATCGACCAGTGCGGCGATCGCGCAGTTTCCGACTATGCCAAGATCCAGATTACTCACGCCCCTCTCGTCCTCCATCCGTAGCGAGACGGCCAAGCCAAACGCCGACCCTTTGCGGACTGGCGAACCGGAATGAAGCGGCGCTTTCGCCTTCGCCGACCTTGACGCTGACGCCGCCGAGTTCGTTGACGGCCTCGAACCCTTCCTCGTCGGTCGTGTCATCGCCTATGAAGACGGGCCGCCTGCTGGCGAAAGGCGGCTCCGCCATGAAGCTGCGGATCGCCGTCCCTTTGGTGCGGTTCGCGGGCTTCAGCTCGAACACCATCTTGCCCGCCATCACCTGGAGGCCGGGATAGCGCGCGGCCACGGCCCGCACCGCCGTTTCACAAAGAGAGGCGGCATGCGGCGCCCCCCGGTAATGAATTGCTGCGGCGCCGCGCTTGGGCTCAACCAGAACCCCGGGCTCGACGTTCAGCTGTCCGGCAATCTCCGCGACAACGTCGTCGTTGAGCAGTCCTGCGTTGCCCGCCTCGTGGAGAATCCCGGCCGCATCCCTGCGCATCAGGCCATGTATGCCCGCCACCGGCAGGATGTGGGGTTGGAAAAAGGCGTCGATCACCTCTATCTCGCGTCCGGTGATGATGGCCAGCGCGCCGCCGAGACGGTCATGCAGGCGAACGATGAGGTCCGCGATACCGGAGGGCATCTGCGCGAGGCGAGGCTCCGGTGCGATATCCACCAGTGTACCGTCGAAATCCATGAAGAGAGCGTATGCAGCAAAATCGCCGAAAAGCGGCGGCTCATGCATCGTGTTTCACCTTTCCCTGCCGCATTTCCCGCTGCATCGAAGCAATTTCCAGGACACGTTGTTTCTTGAGCAACCGGCTGGCGTCGAGAAGCATTTGCCCCGCCCAGCGATAGACATTCCGGGACCGCACCAGGTCCCGCATCAGGCGCATGCGCTCGCGCTGCTCCGTGGGTTCCATGGTCAACGCCCGCTCGATCGCCGCGCCCATGGAATAGGGATCGTAAGGGTTGACCATCAGGGCCTCCGACAATTCGCGCGACGCCCCGGTGAAGGTCGAAAGCACGAGAACGCCCTGTTCATCATCGCGCGAGGCGACGAACTCCTTGGCGACGAGATTCATGCCGTCATGCAGACTCGACACGATGCAGACATCGGCCGCCCGGAACAGCTCGAACACCTCCGAGGGCTCGTGATGGCGGATGACGAGCTTGATCGGCTGAAAACCGTCGGTCCCATGCCGTTCGTTGATCTCTGCGGCCAGGCGCTCCGCCTCCTCCTGAAGGCCGGCATAGGCCGCGAGCTTGCTTCGCGTCGGCGCCGCCGCCTGAACGAAGGCGAAGTGGCCCTTCCACTCGGGATGTTCCGTCAGCAGCGCATCGACGGCCAGCATCCTGTCCAGAATGCCCTTCGTGTAATCGAACCTCTCGATGCCGACCGCCAGCCGCGTATCCGTTTTCACCCCCAGCCGCGCCCGCACAGCTGCGCGGCAATCCGGGATCGAGGCCTGCCCGGCCAGCACGGCGGGCGGCCATTCGATGGATATCGGGTAGGGCTTGACAAAAGTCTCCCATCCTTCGTGCGTGATCGACGCGTGCTCGCGGTCGATCCGGCTCTCGATGAAGCGGTCCACGGTGCCGATGAAATTGTTGCAGTGAAACTGCGTGTGAAAGCCGAGGATCGAGCTGCCGAGCAACCCCTGCACGATTTCCTCCTTCCACGGGAAAATGCCGAACGTCTCCGAGTTCGGCCATGGGATATGCCAGAAAGTGATGATTGTGGCCTTTGGCAGCCGTTCACGCAACATCCTGGGAAGTAACGCGAAATGGTAGTCCTGAACAAGCACGATCGGGGCGTCTGTGGATGCTTCCTGGACGACGGCGTCCGCAAAGCGCTCGTTAACCGCCCGGTAAGCCTGCCAGTCGGCCTCCCGGAATGTCGGCCGGACGAACGCAATATGGCATAGCGGCCAAAGTCCTTCGTTGGAGAGGCCGTAATAGTAGCCGTCCTGCTCTTCCTCGCTGATCCAAACCCTGCGCAACGTGTAGCTGGGGTCATGGGGCGGCACGCGGATACAGTTGTTTTCGTCCACCATCTCCCGGTCCGCACTCCCGCTGCCGTGCGCTATCCAGATTCCCTCGCAGGCCCGCGTGACAGGTTCCAGGGCAGCCACCAGCCCGCTGGCCGGGATCTGCAGCCTGATACCCGTCGCATCATGATTGTGGATATACGGCTCGCGGTTCGAGATCACAATGACCTCGGCGCCGGCTAGTTCACTTTGCATAACCTTGTGTATCGTTTCCGCCGTCCAGTCGGCGTATTCGCCGTCGATCGGCGTATCCCGGTTCAAATCGAGCTGCCGGAATATCTGGCGCAACTCCGGGCCGAAGGGGCCGAAATCGACGTTCAGATCGAGAGCCCGTCCCATCTTGGCATTGGCGATCGACTGCCTCAGACTGATGACCCAGCGCCGGACGACAAGCAGCACGGCAAGCGAGGCCAGGCCGGTCACGAGCAGCACGATCGCCGCCAGCATCACCGCCATATAGGCGCGCGCCTCGGCGCCGCGTCTCGTCGCAAAACTCAGATCGTGCAGGATCACCAGATGCCCCTTGGCGTTCCGCACCGCAACGGGGAAAGCACCGACGACGAATTGCGCGCCGTTTTGGTAGAACGAGGAAAAGCTCGCCGTCTCGGACCTCGCGACCTTCTTGCAGGAAAAGTTCGACGGCATGAGCTTGGTCTGAAACCGCAACAGGCCGGTTTCATCGCAAAAACCCATCGCCAGAACACGCTCGTCCTTGGCCACGCGCGCGAAAACGCCCTCGATGCCCGGCCCGTCGTCAGCGGCGAGCAGTTCGGTCAGACTGTGACGCAGGGAGTTGAAAATCAGGCTCGACCGCAGTTCGACGTCATGACGGGACCATTGCTGCACGAGCCCGCCCGCATAGGGCGCAATGATCAGGACCGCAACGACGGTCGCCAGCGCCGCGAAAACACCATACCGCAGCATCATCCTCGACGTCGAACTGTTCAGATTGAACAGGCGGCGCAAGAGCCGGTCCCAGGCCGCCGCAATTTTCTTGTGCGCCGCCAAATCCGCCCGTTGCATGGGGAGGGTCATGCCTTTCCTTCTTCATATCCAAATTGATTTTATCAAATAATCATAACAGATCGCCCCCAACTCCCCACCCAAAAACTGTGCGCCGCACAATGGCCATGCGCCCAGGAAATAAGGATCTCCGCTGCTCCCGCTGTGCGCCGCACATAATTGCGGCTTCCTCCAGCCACGGCAGAGGCCGCCCTTGTGCGCCCGCCTTTCCACGCCGCCAGGACCGTCCGGAAGGCGGAGAGGTCATGCCGGACCCGGACGCCAGCCGGCGCGCCCTAAATCTTCTGATTGTACTCGCCGATCTCCGGATAGGTCTGCAGATGGGCGTCGATATCGGCGAAGATCGCGCGCATGTTGGCGTCCGACGTAGGGCTTTCCACCACGACCACCAGCTCGGGCTTGTTGGACGACGCCCGCACCAGCCCCCAGGTGCCGTCCTCCAGGACGATACGGATGCCGTTCACCGTAATCAGGTCGCGGATCGCCTGCCCCGCGAGCTTGCCGCCCTTGGCCGCATGCGCCTTGAAATGCTCGATCACGCGGTCCACCACGCCGTATTTCACCTCATCTCCGCAATGCGGCGACATGGTCGGCGACTGCCACGTCTTGGGCAGGTCGCGCTCCAGCTCCGCCATGGTCTTCCCCGGATTGTGTTCGAGCATGTCGAGCACGGCGAAGGCCGCGACGAGGCCGTCGTCATAGCCGCGCCCCAAGGGCGGGTTGAAAAAGAAATGCCCCGATTTCTCGAAGCCCACCGTCGCGCCGGTCTCGTGGCTGAAGCGCTTGATGTAGGAATGGCCGGTCTTCCAGTAGGTCGTCGTGGCGCCGTTGGCCATGAGGACGGGATCGGTGAGGAACAGCCCGGTCGATTTCACGTCCACGACGAATTTGGCCGGCCGCTGCCGGGCGGAAATATCGCGCGCGAGCATCACGCCGACGCGGTCGGCGAATATCTCGCGACCCTCGTTGTCCACGACGCCGCAGCGGTCGCCATCGCCATCGAAAGCCAGCCCGACATCGGCGCCGTGCTCCTTCACCGCGTCGCACAGGTCATGCAGCATGGCCAGCGCTTCCGGATTGGGGTTGTAGTTCGGAAAGCTGTGATCCAGCTCGCAGTGGAGCGGGATCACCTCGCAGCCGACCGCCTCCAGCACCTGCGGCGCAAAAGCGCCCGCCGTGCCGTTGCCGCAGGCCACCACGGCCTTGATGCGCCGGTTGAGTTTCGGCCTCTTGACGAGATCGGCCATGTAACGCACGCCCAGATCGCTCACGAAATGGTATTGTCCGCCGCCCTTCACCTCATACTCGCCGCCGAGAACGATCTCCTTCAACTCCGTCATATCCTCCGGACCGAAGGTGAGCGGGCGGTTCATGCCCATCTTGATGCCCGTCCAGCCATTGTCATTGTGGCTCGCCGTGACCATCGCCACGCCTTCCACCTGCAACTCGAACTGCGCGAAATAGGCCATGGGCGACAGGGCCAGCCCGATATCGAACACTTCGGCGCCACCCGCCAGCATGCCGGCCATCACGGCTTCCTTGATCGAGCAGGAATACGAACGGTAGTCGTGTCCGGTGACGATGCGCACGGGCACACCGCGGCGGCGCAGGAGCGTCGCCAGCCCCAGCCCGATGCCCTGCAGCCCCATGAGGTTGATTTCCTGCGGAAAGAGCCAGCGCGCGTCATATTCGCGAAAGCCGGTCGGCTTCACGAAGGGCAGGCGCTCGAAATCAGCCGTGTTGGGACGAAGGTCGGTTCTGGGCTTAGGAAACATAGGCGGTCCTTTAAAGGGCGCGCTGGCATGGCGAAGCCGACCCCGCCACGCAGCCACGCGGATCATCTAGCAGATTGATGCAAGGAATACCCTTACGGTACGATGAACGCCAGCAGGCTTATGGTCGCCGGTCCCGCTATCCGCTACAGAATTCCCTTTTCGCGCGCCAGACCGGCAAGCGAAACCTCTGGCCGCGGGCCGATATGGGAGATGACCTCCGCCGCCGCGATGCTCGCGAGGCGCCCGCAGCGGGCCAGTTCCATGCCCCGCGCATGGCCGAACAGGAAACCCGCCGCGTAAAGATCACCCGCACCCGTGGTATCCACGACATGCGCCACCGGCTCGGCGGCGACCTCGACGGTGTGTTCCGGCGTGATGATCACCGAGCCCTTCTCACTGCGCGTCACGACGGACAGCTTGCAGTCCTGGCGCACGCGTGCGCAGGCCTCCTCCAGCGTGTCGGTCTGATACAGCGACATGATTTCGCGCTTGTTCGCGAACAGGAGATCGACCCCCGCCTTGATGAAATCGTGAAACGCCTGCCGGTGGCGTTCGACGCAGAACGGGTCGGACAGCGTGAGCGCGACGGTCGTGCCGTTGCCGCGGGCGATGAGCGCGGCCTCGTAGAACGCCTCCTTGGCCTTCGGCCCGTCGAAGGAATAGCCCTCCAGATAGAGCACTTTCGAGTCGCGGATCAGTCCGGCGTCGATTTCCGCCGTGCTCAGCTCGGCCGCCGCGCCGAGATAGGTGTTCATCGTCCGCTCGCCGTCCGGCGTGACCAGGATGAGGCAGCGCGCGGTCGGGGCGCTGTCCTTCACGGGCTGTGTCTGGAAGGTGACGCCGATGGCGCGCAGGTCGTGGCCGAAGACGTGGCCGAACTGGTCCTCCGCGATCTTGCCGATGAACGCCGCCTTGCCGCCGAACGAGGCGAGGCCGGTGCAGGTGTTGGGCACGGTGCCGCCGCTGACCTCGACCGCCGGTCCCATCAGCCCGTAAAGGCGCTCGACCTCGCTGGCGTCGATCAACCGCATCGTTCCCTTCTGCAGACCTTGTGCGGTGATGAAGGCGTCGTCGCAGCGCGCAATGATATCCACAATTGCGCTGCCGATGCCTGTTACGTCATGATGCGGCTGAGCCATGAGGCGACCTCGTGGTTTGGTGTTATCGAAACATCCGGCGATTCAAACGGTTTTCGGCTCGTAGGGGCACAGATCGGCGATGATGCAGCGCGGGCATTCCGGCTTTTTCGCCTTGCAGACATAACGGCCGTGAAGTATCAGCCAGTGATGCGCGTGCAGAAGAAACGTCTCCGGCACGATGCGCTCCAGCCCCTGTTCCACCTCCAGCGGCGTCTTGCCCAGCGCGAGTCCCGTCCGGTTGGCGACGCGGAGAATGTGCGTATCGACGGCGATGACCGGCTGGTCGAACGCGATGTTCAGCACCACATTCGCCGTCTTGCGGCCGACGCCGGGCAGGGCTTCCAGCGCCTCGCGGCTGTCCGGCACCCTGCCGCCGTGCTTCTCGACGAGCTGGCGCGACAGCGCAATGACGTTCTTCGCCTTGTTGCGGAAAAGGCCGATGGTCTTGATGGCCTCGATGAGCTTTTCCTCGCCGAGCGCAACCATCTTTTCCGGCGTATCCACCTTTTTGAACAGAGGGCGGGTCGCCCTGTTCACTCCGGCATCCGTGGTCTGCGCCGATAACACAACGGCAATGAGCAGCGTGTAGGCATTGGTATATTCGAGATCGCTGCGCGGGGACGGGTTGGCCTTCTCGAAGCGGGTAAAGATGGCCTCGATCTTCGCACGCGGCGGCGTGGCGGCCGTTTCCGGCGCGAGCCGAGGCGCCCTTGCGGCTTTCGCACGCGATTGCGTGGATTTCGTCCGCGCCCGCTGTCTGCTAGTGTCGGTAACCATGAATGCTTCAAACGCTGTCAGCGCCACGGAGGCGCAATTCCGTGCCGTCTTGCTGCCCCATCGCATGGCGTTGCGCAAGGGTTTTGTCACCCTCGCCGCCATGATCGGCGGCATCAGCCTGCTGACAGCGGCGGTCCTTCTTCCCTTCGGCGCATGGCCGCTGACGATCCTCCTTGTGCTGGACATCGTGCTGATCGGCGCGGCGTTCCGGGCCAGTACGCGCGTCGGGCGCATGTACGAAACCGTCGAACTGACCGGCGATGAACTGCGGCTGACGCGTGTTTCCCCCTCGGGCGAAGCGCGGCGCTGGACGTTCAACCCCTACTGGGTGAAGCTGGAATTCGAGGACCGCGGTTCAGGCGCGAGCCGCCTGCGGCTCAGGTCGCACGGGCGGGCTCTGAACTTCGCGCATTTCCTGTCCAACGAGGAACGGCGCGGTTTCGCGGCGGCCCTGGCTGCGGCGCTGTCCAATGCGCGCGGCACACGGGTCTGAAACCTCGCGTTTATGGCGACGTTTCCTGGGGCGGTACTGGTGGCGGCGTCAATGGCTCGGATATTTCCCAGCCTGTTACCCCACGTCCTCAGGTGCGCCGAAAACCGCGTCCAACTGCTCCAGAGCCCAGTCGATTTCCTCGCGCGTTATGACCAGCGGGGGAGAAAAGCGCGCCGTATCGGTGTGCGTTTCCTTGCACAACAACCCGCGATCCTTCAGCGCCTCGCAGACCCGCCGCGCGCCGCCCGCCCAGGCGTGAAGCTCAATACCGATCATCAGGCCACGGCCGCGCACCTCGCGCACCCTGGGCCAGTTCATCGCCTTGAGCCGCGACAGCGCATAGCTGCCGAGCGCGGCGGCGTTCTCGATCATGCCTTCCTCGACGAGCACCCGAAGCGCCACCCGCGCCACCGCGCAGGCGAGCGGATTGCCGCCGAAGGTGCTGCCATGCTCGCCGGGCCGCAGTACCCCCAGCACTTCGGAATTCGACAGCACCGCTGATACCGGATAGAACCCGCCCGACAGCGCCTTGCCGATCAGCGTGATGTCGGCCTCGACACCTTCGTGCTCTTCCGCCAGGAGCTTGCCGGTCCGGCCCAACCCGGTCTGAATCTCATCGAAAATGAGCGTCACTCCGGCCCGCGTACAGAGGTCGCGCACCTCGCGCAGATAGCCGTCCGGCGGCATGACGACGCCCGCCTCACCCTGGATCGGTTCGACGAGGAACCCAACCGTGTTCGGTGTGATCGCCGCTTCCAGCGCGACGGCGTCGCCAAACGGAATCATCTTGAAGCCGGGCGCGAACGGTCCGAAGCCGGTGCGCGCCGCCGCATCGGTCGAGAAGCCGACGATGGTGATCGTGCGGCCGTGAAAGTTGTTGGCGCAGACGATGATTTCGGCCTTCCCCGCAGGGACGTTGCGCACCTCGTAGCCCCATTTGCGCACGGTCTTGATGGCCGTCTCCACCGCCTCAGCGCCGCTGTTCATCGGCAGCACCCTGTGCGACCGGGTCAGCGCGCAGACCTCCTCGTAAAAGAGCGGAAGCTGGTCGTTGCGGAAGGCGCGCGAGGTGAGCGCGAGCCGGCCCGCCTGATCAACCAGCGCTTTCAGGATGCGCGGATGGCAATGCCCCTGATTGATCGCGGAATAGCCCGCGAGGCAGTCCATGTAGCGTTTGCCGTCGGTATCCCAGACCCATACGCCCTGGCCGCGCGTCAGCGTAACGTCGAGCGGATGGTAGTTGTAGGCGCCGAATTCCTCCTCGAGGGCCCGGAAACCGGCAGCGGTCAACGTGGCGTGACCAGGCTTGCTTGCGAGCATGATAAGTCTCCTTCGCGAGCTGCCAGCGCCTTCGCGCCGCTCACCAGATCGAGACGCAAGGTCATGCAGAACGCGCCTCCGCCGGAGAGCAGGAAGCTGGACAGATCGGCGCCGCGGCAGCGATAGCCGCGTTCTTCGAGAATGGCGCGCAGGCGCGGCGGCGGCGGCGCCATGATGAGATCGCGCCCCACGGCGACCGCGTTGAGCGAGAAGGAGGCGGCTTCTTCCGCCGTTGCGGCGATGCGCGCCTCTGCAGGCACGATTTCCTCGATGAGCCCCGCTGAGCGTGCGGCGAAGGCCTCGCGGAAATAGAGGATTTCGCCGCCGGGCAGCGGGCAGAAGCAGGTGTCGAGATGGTAATAATGCTCGGTGGCGAGCAGAAGCCCGGCGACCGGCTGGCGAAAGAAGTCCGTCACCTCCGAGAGCGCCCAGGCGTCCGAGCGCGGCCCGAATCCGGCCCAGAACACGCCGCGGCTGGCGTCCCAGATGCAGTCGCCCGCGCCTTCTTGGGCCAGCCCTTGCGAAAACTCGCCGATTTCGCCGACGACGCCGCGCGCGGCGAGCCCTTCGAAGAAACGCCGGAACGCCGCCTCCTCGCCGGTGCGCTGGCGATGGCGGAAGCGTGCGAGCAACACACGCCCGTCGAGCACGATGGCGGCATTGGCGGGAAACACCATATCCGGCAGGCCCGGCTCACCGGGGACGACCTCGACGGTCAGCCCGGCCTCTTCGAGCAGCGCTCGCAGCCCGTTCCATTGCGCGCGGGCCGTCGTTTTCAAGGTATCCGGGTCGTGCGCCCAGGCTTCGGGCCGCATCCACGGATTGATGGTGTAGCTCACTTCGTAATGCTCGGGGCTCGTCATTACGATGCGGCCCGCTTTCGTCTCGGTCATAGTACTCACTCGCGCGCATTCTCTCCCGCTCTCAGCATCGCGCCGGGTCGCGCTAATGAAAAGCGCACGAGTTGCTAGGGAATCGGCAGGATTTGCGCATTATGTTATGAATGATTGGCGTTTTGCCGGGTGCCGCCATGGACGACCTCGACCGCCGCCTCATCGGCCTGTTGCGGGACAATGCCCGTCTGCCCGTCGCCTCGCTGGCGCAGGATCTAGGCGTGTCGCGCGGCACGGTGCAGAACCGCATCGACAAGCTCGTCGCCAGCGGGGAAATCCTCGGCTTCACCGTACGGCTGAAATCCGAGGAAATGACGCACGGCGTGCGCGCCATCACGCTCATCAATGAACAGACGAAGAATGTGAGATCGGTAGTCCAGGCGCTGCGGCAGATCCCGGAAGCCCGGGCGATCCACACCACCAACGGCCGGTGGGATGTCATGGTGGAGATGGCCGCCGACGATCTGACGGCGCTCGATGCGGCCCTGTCGCGGGTGCGGCGCATCGACGGCGTCGTGGCCACCGAGACGCTGATCCTGCTCACCGGCTATAAGACGGAGAGCCCCGAACACTCCAGCAACGGTTCGTAAAATTCGTGGATCGTCCGGGCCGCCGTGGGCGCATCCCCGATGCTGTTGATCCGCCTGCGAAACTCCGCCGCGCCCGGCATGCCGTGGGAGTACCACCCCATATGTTTGCGCGCGATGCGCAGGCCGGCATAGGCGCCGTAAGTTTCCAGCATGGCCTCGAAATGCTCCAGCAGCGTCTCATATCGAAGCCGCGAACTCGGCGCGCCGGGCGCGGCGCCGGTCCGCAGAAATTCCATGACCTGGCCAATGAACCACGGACGGCCATAGGCTCCACGGCCGATCATCACGCCGTCGGCGCCCGACAGCGCCAGCGCGCGGCTCACATCCGCGAAATCGCGAATATCGCCGTTGACGATCACGGGGATGGAAACGGCGTCCTTGACCTTGCGGACGAAGGCCCAGTCAGCGCTGCCGCGGTAGAACTGGGCGCGCGTGCGGCCGTGCACCGTCACCATCCGGATCCCGCATTCCTCGGCGATCTTCGCCAGACGCGGCGCGTTGAGATTGTCCGCGTCCCAGCCCATGCGCATCTTGAGCGTCACCGGCAGCGACACCGCGTTCACCGTCGCCGACAGGATTTTCGCCGCATGAACCTCGTCGCGCATGAGATACGACCCGGCGTTGCCGTTGACGATCTTCTTTGCCGGACAGCCGAAATTGATGTCGATGATATCCGCGCCGAAATCCGCGTTCTGGCGGGCCGCCTCGGCCATGACCTCCGGCTCGCAGCCCGCAAGCTGGACGGCGAGAAGCCCCTCGTCCGCAGCCTTTTTCGCCATCCGCAGGGTCTTGGCGGAATCCCGGACCATCGCCTTGCTGGCGATCATTTCCGTCACCGTCAGTCCGGCGCCGAACTTCCTGACCATCCGCCGGAACGGCTTGTCCGTCACCCCGGCCATCGGCGCGAGAATGACGGGCGCGTCGAGCGCCACGCTGCCGATCATTAAGGGCTTCAGCGTGGGCGCGGGTTCCGTGAGTACTGCCGTACCGTCCAACATGGCGCTGAAACTACACCGCGGCGCGCCGGAACGGTACCCATTTTACGGCGCGCCAGTCTCCTCGGGCGGCTTGATGCGGAACCACGCCACATAGAGCGCTGGCAGGAAAATGAGCGTCAACAGCGTCGCCGCCAGCAGGCCGCCCATGATCGCATAGGCCATCGGTCCCCAGAACACGGTCGGTGCGATCGGGACCATGCCCAGGATCGCCGCCGCCGCCGTGAGCAGGATCGGCCGCATTCTGTGCACGGTGGCGCTCTTGACGGCCTCCCACGGATGCTCGCCATCGGCGATGTGCTGGTCGATCTGCACGATCAGGATCACCGAATTGCGGATCACCATGCCGATCAGCGCGATGACGCCGAGAATGGCGACGAACCCCATGGGCACGTTCATCGACAGAAGCGCCGCCGCCACGCCGATCAGCGCCAGGGGAGCGGTCAGGAGCACCATGAACATGCGCTGGAAGCTCATGAGCTGCACCATCAGGATGGTGATGATCAGAAGCACCATGACCGGAAACACGGCGAAAATGCTGCGCTCCGCCTTGCCGCTGTCCTCGACCGTTCCGCCGACCTCCACGCGGTATCCGGCGGGCAGCTTGGCGCGGAATTCGTTCATCGCCGGGGTCAGTTCCTTGACGATCGTCGCCGCCTGCATGCCGCCGGACAGCTCGGCCTGCACCGTAACCGTCGGCAGGCGCTCGCGCCGCCAGATCAGCGGCATTTCGAGTCCGTAGTCGAGCGTCGCGATCTGCGCCAACGGAACATTGTCCCCGCCGGGCACGGCCAGCATCAGGCTGCGCAGCGTATCCACCTTAGCCCGCTCGTCGGCGACGGCGCGCGCAACGACGTCGATCAGATAGATGGAATCGCGAACCTGGGTGACGGTGGCGCCGGTCAGGACGGCGTTGATGGCCTTGGAGACCTGTTCCGAACTCAGCCCGGCGGCGCGGGCCTGATCCTGATCGACCTCCACCCTGATGACCTTGGACGGCTCGTTCCAGTCGTAATTGATGTTCCAGATGTAATGGTTCTGCGCCATGAGCCGGGCGAAGGCGTGCGACAGCTCCCGCGTCTTCTCCGGATCGGGGCCGCTGACCCTGAATTTCAACGGCCAGCCGACTGGCGGTCCGAGTTCCAGCGGATTTACGCGCACCATGACGTTGTCAAACCCCTTCGAGAACGCCTCTTCCAGCCGCTTCTTGACGCCTGGGCGCTCTTCATAGCCCTTGGTGACGACGACGGCCTGGGCGAAGAAATCGTTGGTGAGCTGCGCGTCGAGCGGCAGGTAGAAGCGGATCGCGCCCTGGCCCACGTAGAAGCTCCAGCGCACGATGTCCTTTTCCTCTTTGAAGATCTTCTCGGCGCGGGCGACGACCTCTTCCGTGGCGTAGATGGAAGAGCTTTGCGGCAGCGTCAGATCGACGAGCAGTTCGGGACGGTCCGAGGCGGGAAAGAACTGCTGCTGCACGTAGTTCATGCCGACGAGCGAGGCGACGAACATCGCGGCCACGATCGCAAGCACCGTGCCTTTCCAGCGCAAAGCGTGGTCGAGAACACGCTCGAAGCGGCCGTAGAAGCCGGAGCCGCCATGTCCGCCGCCGTGGCCTTCCATCTTGTCCGGCAGGATGAACACGCCCGTCAGCGGCGTGAAAAGCACGGCGACGATCCACGATACCACCAGTGCGACGGCGATCACCGCGAACAGCGAGAAGCAGTATTCGCCGGCGCTGCTCCTGGCGAAGCCCACGGGCACGAAACCGGCGATGGTCACCAGCGTGCCGGTCAGCATCGGAAACGCCGTCGAGGTGTAGGCGAAGGTCGCCGCCTTCACCTTGTCGAACCCCTCTTCCAGCTTGCTGATCATCATCTCCACGGCGATCATGGCGTCATCGACCAGGAGGCCGAGCGAAATGATGAGCGCGCCGAGCGAAATCCGCTGCAGCGAGATGGAAAGCATCTCCATCGCCACGAACGTCACGCCCAGCACCAGCGGAATCGCGACAGCCACCACGACGCCCGGCCGCAGGCCCAGCGCGAAAAAGCTCACGGCGAGCACGATGATCACCGCCTCTTCCAGCGATTTCATGAACTCGGCGACCGAGGCTTTCACCACGACCGGCTGATCCGCCACGAGTTGGAGATCAACGCCCACAGGCAGATTGCCCCTGGCCCGCTCGATGATCTTGCGCACGTTTTCGCCCAGCGCCAGAACGTCGCCGCCGCTGGTCATGGAGATCGCCACGCCGATGGCCTGATGACCGTTGAAACGGAAGATGGGCTGCGGCGGATCGGCGTAGCCGCGCTTGACTTTTACGATGTCGCCGAGACGGAAGAATTTGTTGCCCGAGCGAATGTTGATCGCCCTCAGGCTCTTTTCCGAGACGAAGGCGCCGGACACGCGGATGGTGATGCGCTCCGGCCCGGCGTCGACCACGCCCGAAGGCGTGACGGCGTTCTGCTCCTGAAGCGTCTGCATCAGAGCGGAGATGTCGATCCCCAGCGCGGCCATCTGCAGCGTCGAGAATTCGAGATAGATTTTCTCGTCCTGCGTGCCGATCAGCTCGATTTTCGATACATCCGGCGCGCGCAGCACGTCGGAACGGACGGTTTCGGCAAAATCGCGCAGCTCGCGGAAACTGAAGCCGTCGCCCGTCAGGGCGTAGATGATGGAATAGACGTCGCCGAAATCGTCGTTGTAATACGGCCCCTGAACGCCCTGCGGCAGCGTGTGGCGGATGTCGTTGATCTTGTTCCGGACCGTTTGCCAAAGCTTGGGCACCTCGGCGGCGGGTGTCGAGTCCAGCAGGTTCATATAGACCGTGGACACGCCGGGCTTGGTGTAGCTCTTCACATAATCGAGATACGGGACTTCCTCCAGTTTCTTCTCGATGCGGTCGGTAACCTCGTTGAGCGTGTCGATGGTGGTGGCGCCGGGCCAATAGGTCGTCACGATCATCGTCTTGATGGTGAAGGCCGGGTCTTCCTCGCGCCCCAGGCGTACATAGGACCAGGCGCCGGCCGCCGCCGAGACCAGCATCAGATAGACGACGAAGCTTTTGTGGCGCAGCGCCCATTCCGAAAGGTTGAACCGGGTCATGACGCCCCGTCTTCCGAGACTTGCACCTTCTGGCCTTCGCGCAGCCGGTTCACGCCCGCGATGACGACGATATCGCCCTTGGCGAGCCCGCCGCTGATGACGACACGATCGGTTTCATAGCGCGACACCGTCACCGGCTTCAGACTGACCGTTTTCGTGGCGGGGTTGACGACCCAGACGGCAGGCTTGTTCCCTTCCTCGAACAGCGCCGACGCGGGCAGGACGACGGCAGCCGCGCCCGGCGTCTTGAGAGACCCGGTGACGCTGGCGCCGAAGCGCATCGCTTCCGGCGGCGATATGAGCGTCACCTTGACCTGATAGGTGCGGGTGGTGGGATCGGCGACTGGCGAGACTTCGCGCACATCGCCCTCGCAGGACACCGCCGGATCGGACACCAGGGCGATGATGACCCGCGGTATTTTTCCGGCCTGCGGCTTGGTAAGCACAGCCTCGGCGATGTTGAACACGGCGTCGCGGTCGTTGGGACGCGCCAGCCGCACGATCATCTGACCGGCGGTCACGACCTGCCCCGCCTCGGCGCCGGTCGCGGTGATGACGCCGTCGAAATCGGCGCGCAGATCGGTGTAGCCGAGCTGATCCCTGGTCAGGTCGCGCGAGGCGTTGGCGGCGTCGAGCTTGGCCTGGGCCGCAAGCATGTTGCGCTGGGCCCTGTCGTATATGGCCTGCGTAGTCCAGCCCTCTTTCAGAAGCTGGCGCTTGCGGGCTTCATCCCCTTTGGCGTCGTTCAACTCGGCCTGCGCCGCGTTGACATCGGCCTGGGCCGATCTCAGTTTCGCGCGGAAATCCTGGTCGTCGAGACGCGCCAGCAGGTCGCCCTTTTTCACGGTCTGGCCGACGTCGACGATGCGTTCGATGACCTTGCCGTCCACGCGGAAACCGATGTCGCTTTCATAGCGCGGCTTGATCTCACCGACGGTGCGGAAATCGTTGCGGAGCGGACCCGGGTCAGCGACGACAGTCTTTACCGGCCGGATTTCCTCAGGCGGCGGCGCAGATTTCCGGCAGCCAACCGCCGCAAGGCAGACCGCCAGAAAGACCAGCACAAGTCCGCGAAACATCGCCGCACTCCTGTGATTGCCCGGCTCTGCCACCGCCAGACGCATTTAACACGGCAATGGTTCCACAAGCGTTACGGGAGGCGCTCGAACACAAGCAACCGGAACGCCGTGAAACCGGGCTGCGCCCGTCCGGCGCCGGGTCATCAGCCCCAGCTCAGCTCCATGGCGACGTCGCCCGGCATTCCGCCCGGAAAATCGACGATGTGCACCTTCAGCCTGTAACCCCGCGGTTTGAAGTGTTTCTCCCAGAGCAGGTAGATTTCCCTCGGGACGCCGGTCAGCGTGTTTTCCCAGCCCGGTTCCGACTGGTTGATCGCGCGTCCGCGGTCGGTGCAGAGCTGATTTGGAAAGCGGTAAACCTGGACCTCCGTCCGCCCGGCGGAGGCCGCGCGCCGGATGATGTTCACGCCGCGCTGGATGGCCTCCTCCTCGGATATTCCCGACGGCCTCGAAAGCCGCTCGATCAGCTCCCTTTTCTCAGCCTCCTCCTCCGCGTGTTTCTGGGCCGCGGCGGAAGCCTTCTCGGCCTCGGCCATGGCGATTTCCTTCATCACCTCTTTCGCGGACGGCAGCAATTCTTCGACGGTCGCGGGCATGGTCGCTTACTCCAGGAAACTTCGCCGGGACGCTCACGGGGATCATACTGTCTGTGTAACCGATTACATATTCGCTAAAGATGAGTGTAAAAACACATTATCGAAATATTACTCGACATAATGAAAGTCGTCTCACCGTCATCCAACCAAATACCCGGACCGTAGCCAAAACTTAGCGTTTAAATATTACAGTGCCGTTCGCTGGCGCGCCGGGTGACTGCGGCCGCCGAGCCAATGTTGCGCATCCTGCGGTGAGGCGACCATGCCAGAGAACCCGGCCCATGAGCACCAGCCCGCCTGGACCTTCGAAGGGGTGCCCGGTCCCATCGGCGAGGCGGCGGAATACGTAATCGACGCCGCGCAGCGCAGTATCCTCTTCTGGGACGTGATGCGGCAGCGCGGCAACCAGTACCGCGAGCACATGGCCAGGACGGCCCCGAACGTGCTTAGCTACGATTTCGAACTCGTCGCCGAAGGCTGGACCCTTCCCCGCCCCGTAAACTACGCCCTCGTGCGCATCCTGCCGCCGCCAGGCGTCGAAACCGACCCCGGACGCCGCCCTTTCGTGGTCGTCGATCCGCGCGCCGGACACGGGCCTGGCATCGGCGGCTTCAAGGCCGACAGCGAGATCGGCGTCGCTTTGAAGGCCGGGCACCCCTGCTATTTCATCGGCTTTCTGCCGGAGCCGGTCCCCGGCCAGACCATCGAGGACGTCGCACGCGCAGAGGCCGTCTTCCTGGAAAAGGTCATCGCATTGCACCCGGAAGCCGACGGCAAGCCCTGCGTCATCGGCAATTGCCAGGCGGGCTGGGCGGTGGCGATGCTGGCGTCCGCGCGTCCCGAGCTGTTCGGCCCGCTCATCCTCGCCGGATCGCCCCTATCCTATTGGGCGGGCGTGCGCGGCAAGAATCCCATGCGTTACAGCGGCGGCCTCCTGGGCGGAAGCTGGCTGACGGCGCTGACCAGCGACCTCGGCCAAGGCATCTTCGACGGTGCGTGGCTGGTCCAGAATTTCGAGAACCTCAATCCTTCCAACACGCTGTGGACGAAGCCCTACAATCTGTATTCGAAGATCGACACCGAGGCGCCGCGCTATCTCGGTTTCGAGCGCTGGTGGGGCGGCCACGTCGATATGAACGCCGACGAAATCCAGTTGATCGTCGATGACCTCTTCATCGGCAACAATCTGGCGGCGGGCCGCATCCAATCCTCCGACGGCTGGTCCATCGACCTGCGCAACATCGCCTCGCCCATCGTGGTGTTCTGCTCGAAGGGCGACAACATCACGCCGCCGCAGCAGGCGTTGGCCTGGATTCTCGACCTCTATGACAGCGTGGAGGAGATCCAGGCGTGGGGACAGACGATCGTCTACACCATCCACGAGAAGATCGGCCATCTGGGCATCTTCGTCTCCACGGGCGTCGCGCGTAAGGAACATGGCGAATTCTCCAGCAATATCGACCTGATCGAGGTGCTGCCGCCCGGTCTTTATGAAGCGACCTTCGAGCCGAAGTCGGCGGATACCCCCAACGCCGGTCTGGCGCATGGCGACTGGATCATGCGCTGCGAGGCGCGAACGCTGGACGACATCCGCGCACTTGGCGGCAACGATGCGGACGACGAGCGGCGTTTCGAAACCGCGGCCCGCGTGTCCGAGATCAATCTCGCGCTCTACCGGACCTTCGCCCAGCCGCTGGTGCGGGCGTTGACGACGCCATGGGGCGCGGATGTTTTCCGACGCCTGCATCCGCTCCGGCTCCAGTATGAAATCTTCTCCGACGCCGATCCGCTCGCCGCACCGCTAGCGCAAATGGCGGAACAGGTGCGCGGGCAGCGCCAGCCTGCTGGTGAGGACAATTTTTTCCGCGGCTTGGAACAGGCGATGTCGCAGCAGATCGTTGCGGCGCTCGACGGCTGGCGCGATCTGACCAATGCGCTCGCCGAATGGACCTTCCTGACCGTCTATGGCTCGCCCTTCCTCCAGGCCGCCGTCGGCATCGACCCCACTGCCTGCGCATCCCGGCGGGCGGGCAAGAGCGTCCTGCATCACCGGCTGGTGGATCGTCGTATCGCAGAGTTGAAATCGCACATCGGCATCGGCGGCATGCGCGAATGCCTGATCCGTGGCATGCTCTATGTGGCAGAGGCGCGCGGCGGCGCCGACGAACGCGGCGCGACATATATCTGGCGCCTGATCGCCGCGCAGGACAAGGCGCAGCGGCTTACGATTGCGGAATTCAAGGCGTTGCTGCGCGAACAGTACTTCATGCTGCTGATCGACGAGGACGCCACGCTGGCCGCCATTCCGGACCTGCTGCCGCCCGACGCCAACCTTCGCCGCCTGGGCTTTGCGGCGCTGCGGGAGCTGGTGAATGTGCGTGGCGAGCCCACGGGCGAGACGGCGGTGCGGCTGCGGCGCATCGCGGAGCTGTTCGGCGCCGGGGCTGAGGCGCTGGCCGGTCCAGTCGGACCCGGCACCCCGGTCCTGGAGGAATTGGAGCGCGCCAAGGCGTCATGACCCGGCGCTCAGGCAAAACACAATCGGGAGTATCCGGTCATGACCATACCTAAAATCGCGGTCCACGAGCACGCGCCGCATGAGAAATACGAGCGGCTGATCGGCCTCGCCAAGGATGTGCCCCCGGCGGCGACCGTCGTCGTCTATCCGTGCGAGGAAACCGCGCTGCGCGGCGCCGTCGAGGCGGCGGAGGCCGGGATCATCAAGCCGACGCTCGTCGGACCGGCGGCCAAGATCGCGTCCGTCGCCCGGGAGGCCGGTCTCGATATCGGCCGCTATCCCGTCGTCAACGTGGAGACCGACGAGGAAGCGGCGGAGCGCGGCGTCGGGCTCATCGGCGAGGCCAAGGGCGAACTCCTGATGAAAGGCAGCCTGCACACCGACGTGCTCATGCATGCCGTGATGTCCAAAGGCCTACGCACCGCCCGGCGGATCAGCCACGTGTTCGTCATGGACGTCCCCACCCACGATGACGCGCTGTTCATCACCGACGCGGCCATCAACATCTTCCCCGATCTCGAAGCCAAGCGGGATATCATCCAGAACGCCATCGACCTGTTCACCGGCCTCAAGCTCGGCACGCCACGCGTGGCGATCCTTTCGGCGGTCGAGACCGTGACGCCGAAAATCCCGTCCACCATCGACGCTGCCGCGCTGTGCAAAATGGCCGACCGCGGCCAGATAACCGGCGGTATTCTCGACGGCCCGCTGGCCTTCGATAACGCCATCGACCTTGAGGCCGCCGAGATCAAGGGCATCAAATCGGAAGTCGCGGGGCGCGCTCAGATCCTCGTTGTGCCGGACCTCGAGTCGGGCAACATGCTCGCCAAGAACCTGACCTTCCTCACCCGCGCCGATGCGGCGGGCATCGTGCTCGGTGCCCGCGTGCCGATCATCCTCACCTCGCGCGCCGACTCCGTGCGTACACGCATGGCCTCCTGCGCCGTCGCCGTGCTCTACGCCCACGCGCGCCGCTCCACAACCAACCTTCCACATGCGTGAACGCCATGGACACCATTCTTGTCGTCAATGCCGGCTCGTCGAGCCTCAAATTCGAAGTCTTCGGGATCTCCGGGAACGACGATCTGCAGCGCCTCGTCAAAGGCCAGATGGACGGTATCGGCACAAATCCGCATCTGCGCGCAACGGGGGCGGACAACAAGACCCTGATCGACGAGCCGTACACGGCGGGCCGCGTGCCCGATCTGCACGCCGCCATCCACGAGGCGGGCACGTGGTTGCGCGAGCAGCAATCGTTCGACTTCGCCGCCGTCGGCCACCGCGTCGTTCATGGCGGCCCGGAATTCGCCCAGCCGGTGCTGATCACGCCACAGGTGTATGAGCGCTTGGAACGCTACGTGCCGCTGGCGCCCCTGCATCAGCCGAACAATCTGGCACCGGTCAAGGGCCTGATGAAGCACTCTCCCAAGCTGCCTCAGGTCGCCTGTTTCGACACGGCCTTTCATCGCGGGCACAGCGAGATCGCGGAACACTACGCCATACCGGAGAACCTCTATGCGGAGGGCGTGCGGCGCTACGGCTTCCACGGCCTGTCATACGAATATATCGCGAGCCGCCTCCCCGAGGTGACGCCGGACATCGCCAAGGGACGGGTCATCGTCGCCCATCTGGGCAGCGGCGCGTCGATGTGCGCGATCCGGAACGGCCGCAGCATCGAATGCACGTTCGGCTTCACGGCGCTGGACGGCATTCCCATGGGCACGAGGCCCGGACAGATCGACCCCGGCATCGTGCTCTACCTCATCGAGGAAAAGGGCATGAACACCGAGGCGGTGAAAAACTTCCTCTACCACGAATGCGGTCTGTTGGGGCTGTCCGGCATCAGCAACGATGTGCGTGAGCTGGAAGCCAGTTCCGACCCGCGGGCGAAGTTCGCGCTGGATCACTTCGCCTATCGCGTCGCCCTGAATGCAGGGATGTTGCAGGCCGCGCTCGGCGGCGTCGACGGCTTCGTGTTCACGGCGGGGATCGGCGAGAACTCGGTGGAAATGCGCGCGCGCATCGCGGAGAGGATGGACTGGCTCGGCGTGACGCTCGACGCGAAGGCGAACGCGGCGAGCAGTACGCAGATATCCCAGGCGGGCAGCCGCGTGCCGCTTTACGTCATACCGACCGACGAGGAGCTGATGATCGCGCGGCATACGCTGGCGGTCATCACGGCTCAGGGGCTGCGCGGGACCGCGTAACGCCAAGGCGAGGCGGCCGCCCCGGCCGGCGTGTCGCCTCAGCCTTCACTCTCGACGGTATTGCGCAGCACGCCGATACCCTCGATCTCGATTTCGCAGACGTCGCCCGGCTTCATCCACACCGGCGGTGTTCGCGCGAAGCCGACCCCGGAGGGCGTCCCGGTGATCAGCACGTCGCCCGGCTCCAGCGTCATGGCCTGGCTGATATCGACGAGGATGTCCACCACAGGGAACATCATGTTCCGCGTATTGTTGGACTGCATCGTCTGGCCGTTAAGGCGGCTTTCGATCTTCAATCCCGCCGCGCCTGCGGGCAATTCATCCGCCGAAACCAGCCACGGGCCGAAGCCGCCGGTGCGGTCGAAATTCTTGCCCATGTCCCATTGCTGCGTGCGGCGCTGGAACGCGCGGACCGAGCCGTCATTGAAGCAGGAATAACCGGCGACACAGTCGAGCGCGTTCGCGGGCGTCAGGTGCTTGGCGCGTTTCCCGATGATGACGGCGAGTTCGGCCTCGTAGTCGAGCGTTTCCGAGGCCGCCGGTCTCAGGATCGGCGCGCCGTGCGGCACGAGCGACGTGCGCGAGCGCATGAAGACGGTCGGCGCTTCGGGGCGTTTTCCGGCAAAAGGCCCTTCGTCGATGTGATCGACATAGTTCAGGCCGAGGCAGACGATCTTGCCGGGCCGGGCGACCGGAAGGGCGTAAGTGATGGCGTCGAGCGGATGGCGCGCTGCCTCCGGCGCCTTGGCCGCAAGCGCCGCGAGGGGCGCGAGATCGCCGCCACTCGCCGCCAGCCATTCGCCCAGATCGGCGGGAACCGACGGATCCACGGCCTGAAGATCGACGACGCTGTCGCCGTCCACGACGCCCAGACGCAGAGCGCCGCCTGTCTCGAAACCCACGATTTTCATGCCTCTCCGGCTCCCGTTTCCTCTGGCGGGACATAAACATGAACACGGGCCGGTCACAAGTCCCACTCCTCCCCGGCCGGATGCCGCAATGCACACCCGCATGTGATGCAGACAAATTCTCTCAGCTTTGTGATATAAGCTCTTGAGTGTAACCGCTTTGCAAGACGGGGCTTCCGTGCAGGGAAAGTCGATACTGCTCATCATCGGCGGTGGCATTGCCGCTTACAAGACGCTCGACCTCATCCGCCGGACTCGTGAAAGGGGCGCGCGCGTCCGCGCCATCCTGACCGAAGGAGCCCAGCAGTTCGTGACGCCGCTTTCGGTCGCCGCGCTCGCCGGGGAGAAGGTCTTTGCCGACCTGTTCGACCTGAAGGACGAAACCGAGATCGGCCATATCCGCCTGTCGCGCGAGGCCGACATCATCATCGTGGCGCCGGCCACCGCCAATCTCATGGCCCGCATGGCGCACGGCATGGCCAGCGACCTCGCCAGCGCCGTGCTGCTCGCCGCCGACAAGCCGGTGCTGGTCGCCCCCGCGATGAACTGGAAGATGTGGGCCAACCCGGCCACGCAGCGCAACGCCGCACAGCTCCGCGCCGACGGCGTGCATTTCGCGGGGCCGAATGAGGGCGCCATGGCCTGCAACGAGTTCGGTGTGGGCCGCATGGCCGAGGTGGAGGAAATCCTGGAGGCCGCCACGCTCCTTCTGAAAGGCGCGGGCGACCTGCCCCTTGCCGGGCGGCATGTGCTCATCACCGCCGGACCGACGCATGAGGCCATCGACCCGGTGCGCTATATCGCCAACCGCTCATCGGGCAAGCAGGGCTTCGCGCTCGCCGCCTCCGCCGCGTCCCTTGGCGCGCGCGTCACGCTCGTCACCGGCCCGGTCAACCTCACGCCGCCGCCCGGCGTCGATACGGTGCGCGTCCTGAGCGCGCGCGACATGCTCGCCGCCGCCGAGGCCGCCCTGCCCGCGGACATCGCCGTCTTCGCCGCCGCCGTCGCCGACTGGCGCGCGGCCACCCGTCACGGCGAGAAGATCAAAAAGCTCGGGAAAGGCAAAA
>JBNKDX010000004.1:0-21831 GCA_050288485.1 Rhodomicrobiaceae bacterium
CTCCTCGTCCAGGATTTCGATGAGGCGGGTGACCGTCCTCTGAATATGGGTGTTGACGGTCTGCGGATCCACATTCCTGGCCGGCGCCGCAGAAGCTGTCTCGGTGGCGGCCGGCTCGCCGCCGGGGCCTCCGGACTGGCGGGGCGGAGAAGCGAAGGGGGGCATGTTACGCATGACGGTCAGCTCCCGTGGCGTCCGAAGAGGCCGGTGGTGGCAAGGCCGGGCAGCGCGGACGATGACTTGGCGGCGGCATTCCGCCGGGCTTCTTCGGGGTCGGCCAGCGCCGCAGCCAGCGCGGTTTGAGCCGCGGCGCCGCCCAGGGCAGGGTGGGACGCCCGCGCCTTGTCGATCCGCGCCTTATGGTCTGCGATCTGCTCGGCGATGCCGAAGGCGTTGCTCTCCGCGAGTTCCCGGCCGACATGTTCGGCGAACATGGACTTCCAGATTTCGCCCGCCGTGCCGCCGCCGAAATATCCGGCGGAGTCCTTCGGCAGGATCGATTCGATGAACGACTGCAGCAGGAAGGCTTCGAACTCCTTGTAGGCCTTGAGTTTGGCCGCGCTCTGGGCGGCGGGCGTGTCCGCGGTCAACTGCAGCTTGGCCCGGGGCTGGACGGCTTGCGCAGCTTGCGGCAGTTCGAACTTCACGCCGGGCGCGGCTTCCGCCTCGGGCACCTTCGCGCCCGCCACCCGCGCCAGCTCCTCCGCGGCCGCGCGGGATTTCAGCGGGTCGGCGGCATTGGCGACGCCAAGGATGATGTCTGAAGGCGGGCTGATCGGCACGCCTGGCCTCCGGTGGCAATCAGTTGCGGGTGGTGTCAGCACCCATCATTGCCCCCGAGACTTACCGGGGGCTTGCGCTGTCGCGGGCGTGCAGCTCTATGATTTCCAGGAGCTGCGACTCGTTTTCAGCGCGGCGCTTGTTCTGTTCGAGCGTTTCTTTCAGGCGTTCGGCCTGGCGGACCTTGGCGGCCTTCTCCAGGAGCTTACGGGACTGCTCTTCGTGAGCCTGCGCCACCTGCTGGGCGTCCCTTGCCAGCGAGCGCAGATATCGCGCCGTCGTATCGACGAACAGCCCGTGCAGGGCGTCGTCGGTGTTGAGCGAGTGGATCACCTCGCGCGTCGAGTTTTCCAGTTCGGTAAGCTGCCGCTCCAGGTCGATTTTGCGGTGCTCCTCGATGCGGTGAAGCTGCTTCATCACATCCACGAGGCGACCGGCCCGGCGGGCTCTTGAGTTTGCGCTGTTCATCCCGTCACCAGCCAGTTCCCGAAACCCTGGATGAAGATCCTCAGGAAATCGGGCACGACGAAATAGAGGACGACCAATCCACCCAGGATGACGAATGGCAATGATACGAAATAAACGGGCACCTGTGGGGTCAGTTTGTTAGCGATGCCGAACAACACGTTAATGGAGATCGAATATATGACGAATGGGCCGCAGACCTGGAGCGCCAGGAGGAACGATTTGCTTAACGCATCGCCTACGTTCCGCATGGCGAAGCCGGAGGTTAACCCATCGCCCACGGGCAGAACGCGGTAGGATTCTACGATGGCGCGCAGCACTTCCCAATGCAGATCCGTTATGAAGAACAGGGCGGTGGCGGTGACCGTGACGAGCGAGCCGAAGGACGGAAGCGCTTCGGCCCCCTCGACGGGGACGCCGGGCATCCCGGTGATGCCGGAGGCGCTGGCGGCAAGTGTGGCGGAGAATTCCAGCGCCAGGAAGAAATAGCGTGCCATGATGCCGATGAGCACGCCTTTCGCCGTTTCCGACAAGAGGAGGTGCAGGCCGGTGATGGGGGTGAATTCCGCCATGGCGCTCTTGATCGTGGGCAGCAGCAGCGGCGCAAGGGCGAGCGTGACGGCCACGGAGAGGAACAGCCGGATCTGCATGGGCACGCGGGCGCTGGAAAATCCCGGCATGAACATCAGGCATCCACCGATGCGGGCGAACAGAAGGAAGGTGTGCACCACCACTTCGCTGCCGATGTTGGTCATGCGGCGCCCTCAAGAGATCGTCCCCAGAGACTTGATCTGCACGCCGCGCGCGATCTCGGTGTGCGACAGCACGGGCAGCGTCGCGAACAGCCGCTCCACCACCATGCGCACGAAGGGCCGCGCGTCGGGCGCCGCCACCAGGACGAAGGTGTGGCCCTCGTCCATGAGGCCGCGAATGACCTTACTCGCCTCCTGGCCGAACTGCTCGATGAGCCGCGGGTCGATGTCGAATTCGATCACGTCGCCCTTGGCGTCGCGCTTCAGCGCCTGATGGAACGACAGATCCCAGCGGTTGCCGAGCCGCAGCACCTTCAGCACGCCATTGTCAGACAGGTCGCCGCAGATCTGCTGTGCGAGCCGCATGCGCACATGCTCCGCGAGTTGCTCGGCGCGGCGGACGTGGGGCGCGACCTCGGCGACGGCTTCGAGGATGAGATGCAGATTGCGGATGGAAATCCGCTCGGCGAGCAGGAGCTTGAGCACCGCCTGGAGCCCGGAATAGGTTATGTGCGCGGGCACGATCTCGTCGAGCAGGCGGCGGTATTCGGGGTCCAGGCGGTCGATGAGGGCGCGCATGTCCTTATACGACAGGAGTTGCGCCAGATTGTTGCGGATGATCTCGCCGAGATGGGTCAGCAGCACCGACAGGTTGTCGACTGGCGTGAAACCCTCGCGCTTGAGATTGGCGACGTACATCTCCGACATCCACATGGCCTTCATGCCGAACGCCGGTTCGCGCGTGTCCTCGCCGGGCATCTTGGGTTTCGGACCGTCGCCGGTGATGACCAGCACCTCGCCGATGCGCAATTCGCCGACGGCCACCGTCGTGCCGTGGATCCTGATCTGATAGGTCTTCGGCGGGATCGACAGGTCGTCCGTCAACTTGATGTCCGGGATGACGAAGCCATATTGCTTGGCGAATTTCCGCCGCATCTTGGCTACGCGCTGCACAAGCTGGTTATGCTGCGGCAGCAGCGCGCTGGAGAGCTGCTTGCCGAGGCACAGCTCGATTTCGACCGTCTTCAGCGATTCCTTGACCGACGCGCGCGCCTCTTCTTCGGCGGCGGCCCTGGCTGCCTGGGCGGCCTCCTCCTCACGTGCGCACGCCTCGGCCTGACGGCGAGGTATGATGTAGGCCAGCGACGCCAGCGTCGCGGCCAAGGTCGCGAAGGGAAAGAACGGCAGCCCCGGCGCCGCGGCCAGCACGAGCAGCACCATGGAGGCCACGAAAATGGCGCGCGGATAGTGGCTGAGCTGGCCCAACACCGCCTTTTCCGCCGAGCCGCGCGTCCCGCCTTTCGATACCAGGAGACCGGCCGACAGCGACACGATGAGCGCCGGGATCTGCGTTACCAGACCGTCGCCGACCGACAGCTTCACGAACACGTCCGCCGCCTCGCCCAGCGACATGCCATGACGCATGGTGCCGATGACGATGCCGCCGAACATGTTGATCATCGTGATCAGAATGCCCGCGATGGCGTCGCCGCGTACGAATTTCGATGCGCCGTCCATGGCGCCGAAGAACGCGCTTTCCTCTTCCAGCTCGCGGCGGCGGCGCATGGCCTCTTTCTCGTTGATGAGGCCCGCGGAAAGGTCGGCGTCGATGGCCATCTGCTTGCCGGGGATGGCGTCGAGGGTGAAGCGCGCGCCCACCTCGGCGATGCGCGTGGCGCCCTTGGTGATGACGAGGAAATTCACCGTGATCAGGATCACGAACACGATGGTCCCGATGACGAAATCCCCGCTCATGACGAAGCGCGAGAAGCCCGCGATGACGTAGCCCGCCGCGTTGATGCCCTCCGCGCCGTGGGAGAGGACGAGGCGCGTCGAGGCGATGTTGAGCGACAGGCGCATAAGCGTCGCGATGAGCAGGATGGTCGGGAAGGCCGAGAAGTCGATCGGGCGCTGGATCCACAGCGCAACCATGAGGATGAGCACGGCGAAGGCGATGGAGAAGGCAAGGCCGATATCCATCATCACCGGCGGCATGGGCAGAAACAGCACGGTCAGGATGACGACCATGCCGATGGCAAAGCCCACATCCTGCCGTCCTGCCGCCTGCTCCGCTGCCTGCGCGCCAGTGTATGTCTCGGCCATCCCCACCCCGTAGCAAAACCGCTACGGATAGTTTGCTCGGCGAAGCTTGCGCGAAGGTGCTCGCGCCGGGGGACGGCCAACGGCCCGCTGCGAGACTTGTCCCCGCGTTCGCGCACGGGCGCAAGCAAAGGCGGTGCAGGTGAGAGAAGCATCCTCGAACCGGCGCCCGCGCGATGGGTTGGCGGATGGCATCGCGCAAACAAAAATGGTGCGGGCGGCCGGGCTCGAACCGGCAAATCCTCACGGACAAGGGATTTTAAGTCCCTCGCGTCTACCTGTTTCGCCACGCCCGCCGTTGATTTCCAGGGTTTTCCCTGGCGGCTTCAAGCCGGGGCGGTCCCGCATCCAGGGTCACCCCGCGACACTAGATATTACGAAAGCGAGTGGCCGTCCACTGGCGGCTCAAAAGCGTCTGCAAGGTCTGCCTCATCTCCACCCCTGGAAGGGGGCCGAAGCAGGCGGCGCCAGGAAGAAGATTTGCTGAATCAGTGGTGGAGGCAAGAGGTGAAATCTCGAACCGAACCCCACCGGTTGGGTTGGCGGGCGGCGACCGGCAAACAAGAATGGTGGGCGCTACTGGGATTGAACCAGTGACCTGTCGCGTGTGAAGCGACCGCTCTCCCGCTGAGCTAAGCGCCCTTACCGGTTGCGACGAACCAACAGCCTTAGCGTAAGACATTGATTCTACTGCCGTATGCGCCTCCGCATGAAGGCGATGCTCTACCGGTGAGCCAAACGTGCAATGGAGAAGTGATTTAGGCGTGCTGCGGCGGCGCTGTCAAGCGCCGCAAGCGGGCTGCAGGCGCATTGGCGGCGATTAACCCATTCAGGATTGTTTGGATAAGAAAGCGCATTCGCTTGACGCTCGCCACGATTTGACGCTGCTTGGGGATCAATAACACCAAATGCGAGCAACGAGATGAAGATTCAGGCGCAAGTCGAGCGGGTCAACAAGTTGATTGAAGACGCTGAATGGCTGAAACAGCACGCCGCTACGCAAGCAGACCGGGACAAAGCATGTCGGGCTTTGAAAACCCTCAAAGCGGAAAAGCGCGAGTTGGAGAAGCTTGAAAAGCGGTTCAGTCCCAATCAACTCAGGGCCTTGGAGGCTCTGGAAAGGCTGTGACGTTCCGCGTTCGATGACTTCGGCGCTTATGCATAGTTGCGTTTCAGCGGCGGCGAATCGTCTGTGGGCGACGCCGCACGCCCAAACCGCGTCACTCAACATTCCTTGAGGCGTTCAACCATGCTGAGAATGCTTTGGATCGCGATCTTCCTCCTCATCGCGCCCGCGTCCAGCCACGCGAGATGCGTTGTCACCGATCCGACCGGAACCCCACTAAACATCCGGGCCACGCCGAACGGAAAGATCATCGGCACGCTGCGCAATGGAGCTTCGGTCACCATCCGCGATACGGCTTACGACAGCCGCGGCCGGCCCTGGGTCTATATCGGCTCGGGCTGGGTGTTTCGCGAGTTCGTAACCTGCTATTAGCGGCGTCTTCAGTGCGGTACGCGCCGTTACCGCGGGGCGGAAACCTTCCTGGCGGCCGATACCAGGGTGAGCGTCATCGTATCACGACCCAGTCGATGTCATCGGCCATGAGGGATTTTCCCCTCACCGCGCCCAGGATCTTCTGCGCGTTCGCGACATTGTCCGCCATCTCCTTGATCTCGACGCTGGATTTCAACTTCTGATACTGGGATTGGAACACGCCAAGCGCATGTCCCACCAGGGCGGCGGTCTCCGGCGACAGCCTCGACCGCCGGAAGCGGCCGCCCTCAAACTTGAGTTCCGTCAAGCCGTAGTGATACTCCGCGAGCGCGCGCTGATAAGGCTGTTCCCCCGGGTCTTCGATCACCGCCCGAAATCGCTCGCGCGATTCGCGGTAGGCGGCCCGGCGCGCTTCTCGCGAGCGATCCCCGCCGTAAGGGGTCTGCGTCGCCTTGATCGCAAGCAGACGCGCCAGGATGTAATTGTAGATGCGCAAAGAACCGGCCCTGCGATCCTCCCAGACAGGACCGGGGCTGTTCGATACAGGACCGGCGGCATGTGCGATTGCCTGACGGAGGTGCCGCTCGGCGCCGGCATAATCCCTGGCCTCATACGCTAGACGCGCCCGGACATAGTCGTTCAACGACTGCAGCACGCCCGGCGTGGCGGCGAGGCTCTGATCGCGAAGCGTTCCGGCGGCGCCCACCGGGTTCAAATCCTCGTCCAATTGAAAACCGAGGAAGGTTGCGTGCGGGCTTGGCGCGAAATCCCCGACAGACATATAGAACTTGCGGGCTTCCGGCAGCATCACCGCCGACATCACGTCATACGGCTTCACCGAGGTCGTGCCGAAGGGCTGAAAGCGGCCGTTGATGTCCTCGTGATTGGCCAGTTGCGCGACCGCCTGGGCGGCGTCGAACGGATGGCCGGTGGCCGCCCGCTCTTGGAGGCGCGCAAAGGCTTTCTCCAGGACCGCCATCCGGGTGTGTGTCTCGTTGTATTTGTTGTAGTTGGGAAAGAAGGCGTAAGCCCGCTGTTTCCGGTCGAACACATGGTTGGTCTGCGCGAGTGGCTGATGCTTCGTGCGGCGGACGAGCTTGACCCCGCCCTTGGTGATTTCGATGGCCCCAGCCTCGCCGGTTTTCGCGTCGGCAATCAGGATCGTCCAGGTCGCGATGGCTTGATAACGTTTGGCGATTATGACGGCGTCATCAATCGAGCGCGCCTCGCGCAGGACGGTCTTGACGATGACCGGAGCCAGGGCGGCTTTGCGCGCCTGTCCGGCGGGCACGCTGAGGACCGCATCGGACGCATACATTTGATGCAGCGAGACCGCGATGCCCTCCGTGTTGAAGCCGCTGATCCCTCCCGCATAGATCAAGCCGGCGGACCCCGCAGCCACGTAGGGAAGATAGGGACGACCCCGGCCGTCCCGCCCATACTCGTGCACCGTAAACAGGGTGGGAACGCGATTCCAGGAGCGCACGAGTTCGGCGTCGAGCGTACGGCCGAACAGGAGCCCCTCCCGGCTCAACACAGCGCCGTCTTTGCCTCTTCCGGGGACTGCGAACGAGGTGCAGCCAAGCCCCTTGTCCCTGCCCACAAGCTTCAGGCCGCCGTTGAGGATCACCTTGAGCAAAAGACCGCCCGGGCAGTTCTTTTCCGCCACCAGCATTTGCCCGATCCGGCCGTGCCGGTGGCCGACGGCCGTCATGATGTTGTCGAGTTCGATGCCGACGGAGGCTAGGCGCAACTGCGGCAAGCGGTATTTTGCTTTCGCGCCCAGGCGCTGTCTGTAGCCGCCTTCGAAAGCGGCGACGTTTGCCTGAAACTCGGAATTCAGCGAGGCGAACAGCTTGTTGCTGAAGCAGGATACGACGCTTCGCAACGTCGGGCGAAGCAACAGGTTCTGGCCCGAGATGCCGGATTCCACGAGATCGATGGCTTCGCTCAGCGGCCCGGCCTCGGCCTCACGCGCGAGCAAATATCCGTGGGCGCGATTGACTTCCGCGGGTGTGCCCTTCAGCACGGCGACATTCACGACGGGAGCCTTATTGTTCGCAACCGGGCGGCAGCGATAGAGGGTGCTCTGGCCTTTGCGGTCAACCGGGTCCGGGTTTCCGAAGTTACAGACATATTCCGTTTGAGGAAGGGTTTGGGCATGCCCCGCAACGGATGCCAGCACCGCGATAGCAAAACTCAACAAAGCCCGGTTCGATAACCGCATGCCCCCTCCTTGCGCGAGTGCGCGTCTTGCCCGTCTGCGCACGTTGCATCGTGGCATCCGCTGTTCCCGGACACCTGCTGCCCAACATAGAGCGTTTTCCCCATATTGTGAATCGAGGGGCGCCCGGCGTTCGCTCTGGCGCGAAAGAGCGCGGCGCCGGGCAGGCGCTCAGGCGGCGGCGGATGTGTTCAGCCCACCAAACCGGCGTTCACGCTGCTGGTAATCGGCAAGCGCGGCGGCAAGGTCATCGCCGGTGAAATCCGGCCAATGCCGGGCGGTGAAGTGGAACTCGGCGTAGGCGCACTCCCAAAGCAGGAAGTCGGACAGGCGCTTTTCGCCCCCGGTGCGGATGAGGAGATCCACGTCGCGCAGTCCCGCCTCGCCGGTGAGAAGGCGCGCGAAACCTTCGCGCGTGAGATCGTCCGCTCCGCCAACGCGCGCTGCTGCGGCAAGGATGGCATCGCGCGCCGAATAATCGACGGCGATGCGC
This sequence comes from Rhodomicrobiaceae bacterium, assembly GCA_050288485.1. Classification (GTDB taxonomy): domain Bacteria; phylum Pseudomonadota; class Alphaproteobacteria; order Rhizobiales; family Rhodomicrobiaceae; genus JARRLC01. The sequence goes on from JBNKDX010000004.1 coordinate 8,313, forward strand.
AGGTGCAGCTTGTCGCCGGACGCGGTGGCTGCTTCCGCGCGTCCGATTGCGCCAGCGAGGCGGTCAGGGAGGCGGTCGCGGCGGCCGATCACCGTAAGCCGCACGCCGCTGCGGGCGAGGCGAGCCGTTTCCCTGCGGAGATAGAGCCGCAACAGGCCCATCAGCGCGCTGACTTCGGCTTCGGGACGCCGCCAGTTGTCGGATGAAAAGGCGTAAAGGGTTAGCGTGCCGACGCCCTGATCCGGCGCTGCTTCGACGACACGGCGGATGGCCTCGACGCCCGCTTCGTGTCCGGCCTGCCGGGGGAGGCCACGCGCCGCCGCCCAGCGTCCGTTACCGTCCATGATGACGCCAACATGCAATTTGGATGAAAGAGAGCTTTGCATTGTAAAGTTTCCTGACAAAAAAATGCGGGATTAGCGTCTATGCAGGAGCAACACGAGGGACACCGTTTGGAACGCTCTCCTCGCCGTCCGCCGCAGCGGCGGCTGCGTCGCGCACGACCTGTTCCAGCACGGTCAGATAGTCGAGAAAACGGCGCCGCCCTTCCGCCGTCATACGGCAGAAGGTATGCGGCCGGTTGCGCTCATAGCCCTTGATGATCTCGACGAGATCGGCCTCCTGCAGCACCTGCAGGTGGCGGCTGAGATTGCCGTCGGTCAGGCCGCAGAGCAGCTTCAGATCGGCAAAAGCAAGACCCTTGGGGTGTGTCATCAGCGAGGTCAGCACGCCGAGGCGGGCCTTTTCGTGGATGATGCGGTCGAGGCCGTCATAGGAGAACGGCGCAGCAGGCGGATCAGTTTTCGGCATCGGCGGCTCCGAAGGCGATGTGCAGAATGGCGGCCAGAAGGAATTGGCCGATGACGAATGGCAGGCCCATCAGCCAGGGCGACAGCGCGTGCGTCTGGCTCGCTGCGGCCAGCGTGGCGAAGCCCGCCACGAAATACCACGCTCCGGCCAGGACGACGCCGCGCGGCATCGAGCGGACCGAGGCGAATAGCCCCAGGCTCACCAGAACCTGCCACACGCCCGGCAGCATCCAAAACGCCTCCGGCGCGAACCGGATGAGCACCACGGTGAGCGCCGCGCCTGCGACGGCGGAGGGCAGAAACTGCTCGATGGCGTTGTAGATCATGGCGTCGGCGAGGCTCGAATGGTGGCGCAGCGAACGGCCCAGCATCTCCGCGCCGATGATCGCGACGGCGATGATGGCGGTGGCCACCCATCCAGCGATGAAGATGAGCGGCTGCGCGCTCGCGTCGAGCCAGAAGGCTTGCGCGGAGGCTGTGAGGAGGGCGAGCGCGCCAGTGGCCGCGATGGCGCTGGGGCCGTAGCCGCGGAAAGCGGTCTCCGCCGCGATCTGGCTGCGGATGACGAGGATATCGGCGAGAGCTTTGTCGAGATCGCGCATGGGGGGCTGTCCTGATGAACTTTGCGATACAAAGCGCGCATGATGGCAAAGTGATGGCGGGGACTGGAAAGGTTGTGCGCATTGTATGCCGCTGATCCGACGTGCGCCAGGCGCTTCCCGCCGCCTGGCGGTCTGCCGCAAAAAAAATCGTGCCTGCCCCAAGAAAGCGCCGGAGCTCTGCGTCTAATGCTCGAATGGACGGCGGCGCAGGACAAGTCCCGGATGAATCGATGAGCGACAGGGGGCTGGTGGAAAAGGCGACTGGCGGGTGCCGGGCGTCGTTTGCGGCGCTGATCGAGCGCTACTACGACCGCATCTACCGCCTCGCCTGGCGCTTCTGCGGCTCGCAAACCGCGGCGGAGGATGTCGCGCAGGACGTGTGCATCAAGATCGCCGCTGGCATCCGCGATTTCCGGGGCGACGCGGCGTTTTCCACCTGGGTCTGGCGCATCACCTATACGGCGGCAACGGACCGGCTGCGCAGCGGCCAAAGGATGGCGGCGGCCGAGCCGTCTCATATCGTAGCGCTGGTGGACGGGGATGCAGACAGGCGCGCGCCCTCGCCGGAGGACGCGCTCATCGGTGCGGAGCTTTGGCGGGCTGTGCGCGCTTTGCCGCCCCAGCAGCGCGACGCGGTGCTTCTCGTCTATGGCGAGGACATGAGCCACGCCGAAGCCGCCGCCGTCATGGGCTGCCAGGAGAAGACCGTATCCTGGCATCTGCACGAGGCGAAGAAGCGCCTCCGCGTCACCTTGCAGGCAACGGGCTGATCACACATGACCGAGAAGGAGCTGCAGAACCTGAAAAATCTCCCGGCGCCGGAGCCGCGCGCCGGGGCGAAGGCTGGCGCGCTGGCGGCGGCTATGGCGGCGTTCGACGAGCCTGCGAAAAAAAATCCGGACACGCCCCAAGGAGACGCCGCGCCCGTCCGTCTCACACACGCATCATCAGAAACGCAAAGGAGACGTGGGATGCGTGTTACTCCGGTGTTCTATAAACTCGCAGCCTCGATTGCCGTTGTTACGGTCGGTTCTGTTCTCGTTTACCGCGCGCTTCCGCCGCAACTGGACATGCCAGCCGTCACAGGCCAAAAAGAGACGCATTCGGAAGCCCCGTATGCGGCAGGCGGAAGACAATTCCCTCAGGGCAATAAACTGGTCCAGAACCGCCTCAAAGGAAAGGAAAGGGAGAGGGGCACCGTCATGGCGCGGTCCGAGGCTTCTCCGGCCCCAGTCGCACGCCCGCATAAGCACGCCGTGGAGCAGGGGGCGCGCATCTATGTCGAAAGTATCAATATCGTCGGCAACGCTCGGACACGTGATGACGTTATCCGGCGTGAATTACGATTGTCGCGAGGCGACGCCTACAGCAAGCTCATGGTCGATCAGGCTCGCCAGAGGCTGCAGAATCTGGGCTTCTTCAAGAGCGTGAAGCTGAAACGCGAAACCGGTTCCGCTCCTGACCGCGTGATCCTGACCGTCATAGTAGAAGAAAGGGCAACAGGAGAGTTGTCGCTGGCTGGAGGCTATTCGAGTTCGGAAAGCCCGACTGTCAACAGTCCTGTCCCAAGTGAATCAGGGCGCATCACGGTTGCCCGCAGAGAAATGAAGGAGCACCTTCCGGCTCAAGAAAGCATCCCGATGTATCAACCGCAGTGGCGACGGGCTGCGAATGGTCCTGACGGCGGCAACGGAATCATCATTGATTCTTCGGATGCGAGGAGACTGAAGCTGGCGACCCCACAAGACCTCGTCGCTGGCGCGGATGGGGATGTCAACTATTATACTCAACCGCGGGAAGAAAACCGCGACCGATTCGACGCCGCTGCACCCAATCCCGTGAAACAGGCGGCCGCCGAGCCGGTTTCCACTTTCTCCATCGACGTGGACACGGCCTCTTACGCCTTCATGCGCCGCGCGCTGAACGGCGGGCGCCTGCCGCCGAAAGATGCCGTGCGCGTCGAGGAAATGATCAACTACTTCCCCTACAACTATCCGCATCCTGAAAGCGCAGACGCGCCATTCCGCCCCACCGTGACGGTGGTCCCGGCGCCCTGGAACCCCGCGAACAAGCTCCTGCATATCGGGATCAAGGGCTATGAACTGAAAGCGGCCAATCGTCCACGCGCCAATCTCGTCTTCCTGATCGACGTATCCGGCTCGATGCGGCCCGCCGACCGGCTACCGCTGGTGAAGAATGCCTTCCGGATGCTGGTCGAGGAACTCAAACCGGACGACACCATCGGCATCGTCACCTATGCGTCCGGCTCGGACGTGGCGCTGGAGCCAACCAGAGCCGCGGAGAAGGGCAAAATCCTTGCCGCCATCGAACGGCTCGGCGCAGGCGGTTCGACGGCGGGCGCGCAAGGGCTGCAGGACGCCTACCGGCTGGCGGAAACCAATTTCGACAAGGCCGCCGTCAATCGCGTGATCCTGGCCACCGACGGCGACTTCAACGTCGGCATCACGGATAAAAACGAGCTGACGCGCACCATCGAGGCGAAGCGCCAGACCGGCATCTTCCTGTCCATCCTCGGCGTCGGGCAGAACAACTACAACGATGCGCTGATGCAGAAGCTCGCGCAGAACGGCAACGGCGCGGCGGCGTATGTGGACACGCTGAGCGAGGCGCGCAAGGTGCTCGTGGACGAAGCGTCATCGACGCTGTTCACGATCGCCAAGGACGTCAAGATCCAGATCGAGTTCAACCCGGCGCAGGTGTCCGAATACCGGCTGATCGGCTATGAAACGCGGGCGCTGAAGCGCGAGGATTTCAACAACGACAAGGTGGATGCGGGCGATATCGGCTCGGGCCACACGGTGACGGCGATCTACGAGGTGACGCCGGTGGGCGCGCCGAAATTCGTGGACGATCTGCGCTACGGCAAGGCGGCGCAGAGGCAGGCGGCGCCGGAAGGCGGCAAGGACGGCGAAATGGCGTTCCTGAAACTCCGCTACAAGCTGCCGAAGGAAGACGTGTCGAAGCTGATCACCGTGCCGGTGACGGAGGCGCAGGAGTTGCCCGGCATCAAGGCGGTGCCGGAGGATGTGCGGTTCTCGGTGGCCGTGGCGGCGTTCGGCCAGATCCTGCGCGGCCTGCCTTATCTGAAGGGCTACAGCTACGATGACGTGCTTGCGCTGGCCAAATCCGCGCGCGGAGACGATGAATTCGGTTACCGGGCGGAGTTTTTGAACCTTGTGCGGTTGGCGAAGTCGGCAAGGCCCTGAGGGATCGGCGGGCAACGGTGAGGCGCCCATCCTTGCGCCAGCAGCCGCTACCCGCGGTGTAACCGCCGCGGGTTTGCCCAGCCCTGACGGGACGGTCTACTGTGCGCCCCGCTCCGCCCATCACCCCGGCATCTTCTCCGCGCGCGCGCCAACCACGGCGGCCACGGACACAATAAGGCCGCACGCAATCAGGACGATTTCGCCGGATAGCTCACCCGAGGTCAGAAGCGTCAACCCCGCCGCTGTGACCGCGAACCCGCCGAGGATAACCAGCCCCACGGTCAACCAGTCATACCGCACCACGAAGTCGCGCTTGCACGCCTCGCAGGGCCGTGCGCCTCCAATCTGCGTGAGAAGCGAGACATTGCTGACAGGGGCCTGACAGTAAGGGCATTTCATTTCGGTGCTCCGGCGCGGTGAGTGAACGGTATCCGCAGCATAGCCGGGGAACCGGCCACGGCAAGAATACGTTTCGCCGCAAACGGAATGAAACGGCCATAATTCCCGTCGCGCGCCCACTGCACTTCGGAGCCCTGTTCTCCCGCGCGGGCCGTAGGAGCGCAATGGGGCGCTATTTCCGCGCCGCCTTCGCCGCAGCGCGCCTTCCCTTGGTCGCCTTTGGCGACGGCAACGGGGAGGCGGCGCGCCGCCGCCGGGGAGTAGCCTCGGTCCGGGGCCGCCGGCCCGAACCCATCCGCTTAGCAGGCTGTTCCGAGCGCGCAGAGTCCCCGGTCAGGGGCCGCCGCTCCGCGCGGAAGCGCATATTCTCCTTGACGGCGCGGATTTGCTCGACCTGTTCCACGAGTTTCAGGAGAGCGAGTTTGTCCTCGTCGGAGAACGATGCGTCGTTGATATCGAGACGTTTCACGATGACTTCGAGAGCGTCGCCAATGACGCCGAGTTGCCTGCCGTAGGAGCCGACCTCAGTCAGAATCAGGCGTTCGACCTCGGGTTTGGTCGTCCTGCCCTGGATGTTCACGAAGCCGATTTGCGCTCCCGCGAGTTGGGCCCAGAAGTGCCAGGGGTTTATGGCTTGCGCGACGTCGCCGGAAAAAGGAAAGAAGGCGTTGAAAAGTTGTTCCCAGCCTTGCGGCGCGTCGAGAGCGTTGTCTGTCATGGCGAAACCTCGGGGAGTAGGGGCAGAGTCAATTCTGTTGGCAGCACCGGGCGAAGTCTAAGCGGCAGATATTGCTGCGCCCTTTATTTCTGCAAATCGGCGCCGCAATGCTGCGGCCGCGCTGACCCGGCGGGGCGTCAGCCGAGCCGGAGCTCGTAATGGCGCACACGGATTTCGCGGCAAGCCCGATCCCCCTGGCTGCGGCGTTTTCATTCCCTTGCGCAAGGCGGTCTTAACGCTTTCATACCGTTTCACGCCCGCCCGCCTGCCAAGACTGAGGACAATCGCTTCGCGCTCCTATATATGAATGTGCGATGAATGCGATTCCGATGATCACCACCACCGACGGCCTTGCGAAACTATGCAGGCAACTCGCCACATCCGATTTCGTCGCCGTTGACACCGAATTCATGCGCCAGTCCACCTACTGGCCGCAGCTCTGTCTCATTCAGATCGCTGGGCCGGAGGCGGAGGGCGTCGTCGATCCCCTGTCGCCGGGGCTCGAACTGACGCCCTTTTTCGAGCTGATGGCGTCGCCGGACGTGACGAAGGTGTTTCACGCCGCGCGGCAGGACATCGAGATCATCTACAATCTGGCGAACCTCGTGCCGCTGCCTGTGTTCGACACGCAGATCGCGGCCATGGTCTGCGGTTTCGGCGAGGCGGCGAGCTATGGCGCGCTGGTCAAGCGGCTCCTGAAGCGCAATCTCGACAAGAGTTCGCGTTTCACGGACTGGGCGCGCCGCCCCCTGAGCGAGAAGCAATTGCATTACGCGCTCGGGGACGTCACGCACCTGCGCGGCATCTACCAGAAGCTGAGCGAGCGCCTCGTTTCCTCCGGCCGCGCCGCCTGGGTCGAGGAGGAGATGGCCGAGTTGCTCAACCCCGGCAACTACCTCACCGAGCCGAAGGACGCCTGGCGCCGCCTCAAGATGCGCGCGCGCACGCCCATGGAACTTGCGATCATGATCGAGGTGGCGGCCTGGCGCGAGCGGACCGCGCAGACCACCAACGTGCCTCGCGCCCGCGTCATCAAGGATGACATGATCTACGACGTCATCAGCCAGGCGCCGAAGACGCCGGAAGAGCTGAGCCGCCTGCGCACGGTGCATGAGGGCTTCGCGCGCTCCGCCCGGGGGCGCGAACTGGTCGAGGCCGTGAAGAAGGCACTGGGGCGTCCTGCGGCGGAGCTGCCGGAGCTTGAGCTGGGCGAGCCGCTGCCGCCTTCCGCCGTCGCCGTCGCCGACCTACTGCGCGTGCTGCTGAAGGCCGTTTCCGCCAGACATGACGTTGCCGCCAAGCTCATTGCGACGACCGACGAACTCGATAAGATTGCGCTCGACGACAACGCCGACGTGCCCGCACTCCATGGCTGGCGCCGGACGTTGTTCGGCGAGGACGCGCTGGCGCTGAAGGCGGGCAAGCTGGTGCTCGCGGTGGAGCGCGGCCAGATCGTCGTGATGCCGCGGCCAGGCGCAGCGGACTGAAAATGGCGGCAGGCCGCTGAAGCGCCGTCTCTAACGGCGCAAAATGCGACGGACTTAACCCGCTGGTATGGGTTTGGCTCTTATACAGAGACCGGAAACCATACTTCGCTTTTCACCGCGATACCGAGAACCTTGCCGCGGCCCGGGAAACGCAGCGCGTCCCGGCGCATGGGAACCTGTCCTGGTCTGCGGAAACGCCGTGAATGAGCGGATAACGCTTCGAGGCGGCCATGCCCGCCCATGCGCCCGGTCCAGGGGGCGAGAGAAATGAACGAAGACACAGTGAACAGGATGTTGCGCAGCGCCGGTGTCGGTATCGTGGCGGGTGCGGCGCTCCTGATCTTCGGTCCGCCATTGCTGCGGGCGGCGCGTCCGCTCCTCAGACAGGCGATCAAGGGAGCCATCGTCGCTTATACCCAGGGGCGCGAAGCGCTGGCGCATATTACCGAAACCGCCGAGGACGCCTACGCCGAGGCCACGAGCGACATGATGGAGCAAGCCATGACCGCCGAGGGGGAAGAAGCCGTCCCGGCGAGCGACGCTCCGAAAGGCGGCCGTGGCTGACGGCGGGACCAGCGCCGCACCTCCCTCCGGCGAACTTGCGCACGCCTGCTTCGGGCGGACGCGCGTATGTTTTCCCGCGCTGAAAGGTGAAGAAAGCGCGCTTGCGGCGCTGCGTGAGCGCGTGGCGCAGCTTCCCGGTGTCGTAGACGTGGAATTCAGGTCACTCACCGGTAGCCTCGTGATTGCCCATTGGGGAATGACCGACGGGCTGATTGAGGATGCAAAATCGGGCGGCGTGTTCGTCATTGAGAAGACGAACAAAGCTCTGAGCGCCGAAGGCCGCGCCGAGGCCGTCGCTGTCTCGGTCGAGGCTGCCATTGGCAACCTGTTCGGTAAGGAGATGAACGTCCGCTCGCTGGCGGCGCTGGTCTTTGCCGCCATGACCATCCATCAGATCGCCGCCGGCAGGGTCGCGCCATCGGCCTCGTCGTCTCTGTGGAGTTCGGTGCTGCTGCTTCTCGCGGAAAGAGGGCTCGGCGCGCTGAGCGGGATGGGGAAGCCGCCGGTCGATTGATGCCGCCCGCGGAATGTCGAAGGGGAGGGCGGCGCGAATTGCTGCGCTGCCTTCATCCCGCCCGGCGGGCTATTTCAGCGGCCTTGTCCGTGGCTTCCCAGGGAATATCCAGTTCCGTGCGGCCAAAATGTCCGAAGGCTGCAAGACGCTGGAAAAAGCTGCCTCCATGCCGTTTCGGGAGGTCGTTCAATGCGAAATTCTCCAGGATCGTCCGGGCGTCGAAACGGACTGTGTCGTTGAGCGCCGCCAGGATGCGCTCTTCCGGCACGCGAGCGGTTCCGAAGCAGTCGAGCGCCACGCTCACAGGCCTGGGGCAGCCGATAGCATAGCTGAGCTGAACCTCGCATTCCGCCGCCAGCCCCGACGCCACGACATTCTTGGCCGCATAGCGCGCCGCATAGGCCGCTGAACGGTCGATCCGGCAGGGGGCCTTGCCGCTCAGTGCGGCGCCGCCGTGGCGGGAATAGCCGCCGTAACAGTCGATATCATTCTTGCGGCCGGTCAGACCGGCATGATGCCCCGGTCCGCCGGGACCGTATTCGGCGGCCGGGTTGATGTCGATCCGGCAGCGGGGGCCAACAGGAAGGCCGCTCGCCTGCACGATGGGATCGATTACGCCGTCCCTCAGGCGGGAGGCGGCCTCCGGCAGTTCGGGGGCGCCCGGCCGCAGCGCGGAAAGCAGGGTAATGCCTTCGATTGAAACCGGAACCCGGTTTTCGTAGGCGACCGCCACCTGCGCGAGGCCGTCCGGGTGCAGCCACTCGAATTCGGACGAAGCGCGGCGCTCCGTCAATCGCTTCACCAAGCGGTGGGCCAGCGCAATCGACAGCGGCATCATTTCCGGCGTCTGGTTGCAGGCGAAGCCGAAAACCGTCGTGCTGACGATTTCCGCCACGCCGTTCCCGGCCCCGCCATAAGCTGAATTCCGGGGCGTCACCCGCGTGAGAATGGCGATGTCTTCCGGGTTGAAATCCGGGTCCCGGTAACCCGTTTCCGCCACCACGGCGCGGATGACCGCCGCCAGATCGACGCTCGCCCGCGAATGCGTCTGTGCCGCCACGAAGACGATGCCCGCGGTGATGGCGCATTCGGCGATGATCCGGGACGACGGATCGCGGCTCAGAAATGCGTCCACGATGGCGTCGCTCATGCGGTCGCACAGCTTGTCGGGATGGCCGTCGGTCACGGATGTCGATGTCAGGACGAAGTTACGCATCGGGGGTCTCCTCCGCCGCACCGCCGCCCAGGCGCTTCCGGGAGCGGAAGGCGAGCGCGGCCTCGTTGAGTCCAAAGGATATCAGCGCGGTCAGCGCCGCTGCGCCGAGATCAGCCCCGCGTACCGGCGCGATACCGAGAAGGCGCCCAAACCGGGGCCAGATAATTGGCGCTGCCTGCAAAGCAGCCGATCCGGCGAGCGCAAGGTTGAGCGCGCGGTTGCCGAACAGGGACCGCCCGCCGAGGGCGACGAAGCGGTCGCGACGGCAGGTGAGAGCGTGCAGAAGCTGCGCCGCGACAAGGCTGAGAAAGGTCACCGTCCGCGTCTGGCTGCCTGGGCCATAGCGCGCGCGCGCGTAGCCGTGAGCGCCAAGGACGGCGGCACCCAGGATCAGGGATTCGGTCACGGCGTGGTGCAGATCGCGAAATCGCAGCAGCGGCTCGGTGGCGTCGCGAGGCGGTCTTTTCATGACGTTGAGTTCCGGCGGCTCCAGGGCCAGGCCGAGGCCGGGCAGAGTGTCGGAGACGAGGTTCACCCACAACAGTTCCAGCGGCGTCTCCAGTTCCTCGGCCGTCCCGAACGACTCCGCAAAGACCACCAGGACTTCGCTCAGATTGGTGGCCAGCATGTAATGCACGGATTTGCGGATATTGGAGAGAATGGTGCGGCCCTGCGCAATACCGTCGCCGATGACATTGAGGTCCTGATTGGTGACGATGATGTCGGCGACATCGCCCGCGGCGCTGGTCTTGCCCCTGCCGACGGCGATCGCGATATCGGCGGCCTTGAGCGCGAGGGCGTCGTTGAAACCGTCGCCCGCCATGCCCACGACTTTGCCGGAGCGTTGCAGCGCGCGCACGATCTCCAGTTTCTGCGAAGGCGGGATGCGGGCGAAGACATCGGTGCGCTGCACTACGGCGTCGCGGATGTCGGGGGGCAGCGCCGACAAGGCCACGGAATCGAGCAGGCGCACGGGGCGGCCTTCCGTCAGCCCGATGTCGCGGGCGATCGCCTCGGCCGTGGCGGCCTGATCGCCGGTAATGATGACGGGACGCACGCCCGCCATGTGCAGCCGGGACAACAGTTCGCGCGCGCCCGCGAAAAAAGGCGCTTTCAGCCCCGCCATTCCAGCCCAAGTCAGGTGTTTCGCCCCCCATTGCTCCGCGCCGCCATACGCGAAGCCGAGCACGCGCAGGCCCTGTCCGGCCATCTCGTCGTTGGCCTGGAGCAGGCGGTTGCGGGCGGCGGCGTCGAGCGGCTGTGCGCCGCCGTTGGCGTCCATGACGGTGGAACACATTTCCAGGAGCTGCACCGGGTCGCCTTTGACCGCGACAAGCGTTTCCTGCGGCTCGCGGCGCCGGTGATACGACACCATGTAACGGCGGTAGCCCGAGCGGTACTCGATCCGGGACTGCGGCCACACGCGCCGAAGCGCCGCCGGGTCGATGCCCATGCCGCGGGCAAGCCGCAGGAGCGCGACCTCCGTCGCCGAGCCGCTCGTGCGCTCGCCCGCATCCGTCTGCTCAATGAGGGCGTCCGAGCAAAGAACGGAAATCTCGGCGAGGTGCAGCGCGTGGCGAGCAACAGTGTCTCCGCAGTCAGGCACCACGATATGCTCGCCTGCGCCGAGACAGAGCGCCTCCACATCCATCCTGTCGAGCGTCAGCGTCCCCGTCTTATCGAGGCACAGAATCTGCATTGCCCCCAGCGCCTCGACGCTTTCCAGGCGCCGGACGACGATGCCCTGGCGTTTCAGTTGCCGGAGACCGAGCGCAAGCGTGGCGGTCGAGGTGACCGTCAGGCCCTCGGGAATGGCGGCCACGGCAAGCGCGATGGCGCTCTTCAGGACGCTGGCGAGGGGGCGGCCGCGCATGACGCCGAGACCGGCGAAACCGCCGCAGATCGCCAGCGAGACGAGCGCAAGCTGCGTTCCGAGTTTCTCAAGATCGCGTTCGAGAGGCGTTGGCGGCGTTGGCGCCTCCTGCCCGGCCAGCGCGAGCCGCCCGACCTCGGTTTCCCCGCCCGTCGCGACAACGACAGCGCGCCCGCTCCCGGCGGCTACGAATGCCCCGCGGTAGACCATGTTCGCGCGCTCGCCGAGCGGTATGTCCGCTCTCTTCAGCGCTTCGGCGGACTTCGCGACGCTCCGGCTTTCGCCTGTCAGCAGCGCTTCGTTGAGCTGGAGCCCTTCGGCGGCCAGCACGCGCGCGTCGGCGGCGATGACGACATTGGGCCTGAGGATGAGGATGTCGCCGGGGACGACGAAATTGCTGTTGATGGCGATCTCGGTCCCCCCGCGCAGGACGGGGACGGAGTGACCCCTCCGTTTCGTCATTTCGAGAATGACGCGCTCGGAGCCACGCTCGACGCCGTAGCCAATTCCGGCATTGGCGATGACGACGGCGATCGTGACCGCGGCATCGGCCAGCCCCCCCGTCGCCACGGAAAAAGCGGCGGCGCCAAGAAGAAGGAATAGAGGCAAACTGTTGAACTGCTGCAGGAACACGACAGCAGGGTTGGCGCCCTTGCGTTCGGCCAGCTTGTTCGGGCCGGTCGTCTTCAGCCGATCGGACGCTTCCACGGGCGTCAAGCCGTCCGCGGCGTCGCCCCCGACCCGTTCCAGGACCGCGGCGGCCGAAACCGTGTGCCAGGCCGTGGCGTCCGCAGGCGGCGCGAAGGCATGCGGCAAAGGGGCGAGCGGCTTGCGCACACGTGGCGCCTTCTGCCCCTCCGCGGCAGCCGGATGCCGCACTCTGTTCGTGCTGGCAATGGCCGCCATGGCTTCGCGCAAAATCTCGTGATGCAGCTTCGAGGGATCGAAGGCCACCAGCAGGCTTCCCGTCAGCGGGCTGGCCCTCACGCCGTTTATGCCTGGGGTGTCCAGCAGCCTCCGCACAACGTCGTCGCACGCCCTGGGGTGGCGCGCGAGACGGAGTGAGCGCACGCGCAGCCGCCCGGCGACCTTATCGTGGACGATGATGCAATGCGCGATGCCCGCCTGGGCAAGACGCGCTGCCCATGGCGCTTCCTCACGCTCCCTTCGTGCTGGCCTTTTCACGCGGGGTCTCACCGCCGTTGTGATCCATCGGCAAGGGATACAGGAATACGGCACCGTCATTACCAAACGCTGACCGGGCGGGCGGCAGGTCCGGCAATCCGGAGGTGGGGGCGAGTTCCTTCATAGTAAATTTATAAACTGTTATACAATATATATGCGCAAACAAAAGTTCATTAGTTTTTATGCGCTAGCTGTTATTGCGGTGTTCAAGATACGGAGGACCGGCAATGGCTGAGGAAAACGCGGCAATGCCTCCATGCGGCGAGCAGTTATCGTCATCCAGCTCATTGCGTGATTGGGAAATATTAGGGATCATTAATCGCGAGGCTAATCGCCTTTACGAGAGCGCCTTCGACCTGATCCGCGGTGAGAGGCCCTGCGAGCTGCCGATCGACATCGTCGAGCATGACGCGAAGTTCGAACTGACCGCCGAGTTGCCGGGAATGGCGGCCGATGACATCGAGGTCGCAATCTCACATCGGCTGCTGACGATCACGGGCGAGAAGAAAATGAGGGCCGGGGCCGAAAGGGGCGTCGTGTCCGAACGCCGTTACGGCGCCTTCAAGCGCTCCGTTCCTTTGCAGGACAGCGTGGACACGGGCAGAATCGAGGCGGTCTTCGCGAATGGCATCCTGACCGTCATCCTGCCGAAAACGGAGGAGGCGCGCCAGCCTCCCCGGAGGATCCCGGTCCGGGCCCAGTGACGGCGGCCGGACGAGGGCCGGGTCCGGGAAGCGCGCTTTATGCGGCAAGCATGCCCATCAGCCGCGCGTCGAGCGTGTGAAGAAAATCGTGACCCCAGGGGCCGCGCTCAAGACCGGCGACGAGCGGTTCGGGCAGGTCCCTGGCGTATTCCTCGCTACAGGACGCGGCGCCGAGCGCCACCGCCGCTACCGTATCGACATCGCCGCCGAAATCGACGCAG
>JBNKDX010000005.1:0-21021 GCA_050288485.1 Rhodomicrobiaceae bacterium
CAGCTCAGGCCGCGCCGCGCAGGCCGCCTTGATGTCCGCCTCGATTTCCGCGCGCTTGGCTTCCGGCAGGCTGGCGATCTTGGCGTGAAGATCGCCGAGGCCGTTGTTCGGGTTGACGCCGAGTTCCTTGAACGTGGCGGCGTGCTTCTCGAACACGTCCTTGAAGAAGACCGAGACGGCATGGCCGAACATGATCGGGTCGGAAACCTTCATCATGGTGGCCTTGAGATGGAGCGACAGGAGCACGCCCTGCGCCTTGGCTTCTCTCGCCTGTGCCTCGATGAACTCGCGAAGGGCGCGGCGGCTCATCACCGCGGCGTCGATGACCTCCCCCCCCTTGTATGGCGTCTTGTCCTTCAGCACCGTGGTCGCGCCGTCGTCGCCCGCGAATTCGATGCGGAACGAGCCCGCCTCCTCGACGGTGACGGATTTCTCGCTGCCGTAGAAGTCGTGATCGCCCATATGCGCGACATGTGTCTTCGAATCGGGCGACCAGGCGCCCATTTTGTGCGGGTGCTTGCGGGCATAGGCTTTCACCGACGGAGCCGCGCGGCGGTCCGAATTGCCCTCGCGCAGGACCGGGTTGACGGCGCTGCCGAGCACCTTGGCGTAACGCCCCTTGATGTCCTTCTCGGCGTCCGTCTTGGGGTCTTCCGGATAATCCGGAATGTTGTAGCCCTTCGACTGCAACTCCTTGATCGCCGCTTTCAATTGCGGGATCGAGGCGCTGATATTGGGCAGCTTGATGATGTTGGCCTCGGGCGTCTTCGCCATTTCGCCAAGCTGGGTCAGGTCGTCCGGCTGCCGCTGGTCGGCCGTCAGATTTTCGGGGAAATTGGCGAGGATGCGCCCCGCCAGCGAGATGTCCCGTGTCTCCACGCCGATACCGGCAATGCCGGTAAATGCCTGGACGATTGGCAGCAGCGAGTAGGTCGCCAGTGCCGGTGCTTCGTCGACTTTCGTCCAATATATCGTCGGTTGCTGCGTCGTCATGCCGTCATCCCTGGGTCAATGTTTGTCTCTCGCCGCTTCGGCGCAACGTCCTCTGTTACGAAACGAAAGTACATTGGGAAGCCGGCGTGCGGGTATCCATGTTGCGGCCGCGGCTGGTGTGGTCGACGATTTCGCCGGCGCAACCAACCATTCGCCCGAACAGGAAGGCCGTGAACGCAGCGTTCTCCAGGGCTTCTTCGGAAAAGGCGCCCGAGCGGTAACGGGGCCAGAGGAGTTTGAGGAGCAGCGCCGCAATCACTGCGTCTATGTTAACGCAGAACACGTTGGCGGTGATCCCGGAATCGTAGAGCGCCTGCACCACGGCGCTATAAAAGTCGTGGAAAACATTGGCTTCTCCGCGCTCTGCGAAGAGCTCGGATAGGTAGACCTCGCGCGGGTCCTTGTTGACCACCTGGTTCCTGAAGACGGGGTGATTGATGCCGGGGATGTTCCGCGCACTCTCGCCGACGCCTTTCTTCGCCTTCTTCTCCTTGCCGAAAGCGATGGCGAAGCTGGTGGCCATGCCCTTCAGATCGAGGCCGTGATTCGGGTTGCCCGGATCTTCGAGATTCGTGCCGCCGAACTGGTCGATGAGGAACTTGATGCCCTCGAAGCCGTTGCCGCCATGGGCGAAACCGGTGTGGGTCAGGAAGCCGATCATCGCTTTGTTGATCTGCACACGCTCCGGCGTCTCCGGACCGTCGGCCGAGACGGCGCCTTTGCACCCTTGCGCGGAGATCGTTCCGGGGCCGTTGGAGATGATCAGCCCTAAGAGAACCTGGAACGGGAACAGCTTTTCCGATGTCGGCGTCTCGCCGAGGAGCGCCAGATAGGCGATCTCCGTGGCTGACCACTTGTTGATCAGGTCTGCGACGGGGATGCCGCAGAACGTGTCCCCTGTGTGCTTCGCGCCTTCCACGGATGCGCCGATGATCGTGGCGAAGAGGCGCGCGTACCACGGCAGATTGCGGGCAGTGTTGCGCGTGATCCTCTTTTTCATCAGCGCGCTCCACGCGATCGTCGTGGTGATCGCCGCCAGAACCGCATCCGCTGTCGGATGGCCGTCGAGGGAGCGCAGATAGTCGATGAACACCGAACGCGCGCCGCGCGCTTCCAGACCGGCCAGCATGGCCGTGGCCTTCGGGTCGGCGGTTTCGCCCGTGAGCGCCGCCAGTTGCCGCGCGTCAGCCTTGATCGCGGAGAGATCGAAGCCCTCCTCGTCGCCCGCCTGGAGACGCGACTGCGTGAACAGGCCGATGAGCGTATCCGCCGCCTGGCAGGCGCCGGAGGCGCGCTGCGGTCCGACCGCCGCACAGGCCGCCGCCAGCACGGTATTGGGCGCGTTTCCGCTGTCACGGACCGTATCGACGAGCTTCGTCACGTCTTCGCCGAGCGTGACCTCGGCCGCGATGGCGGTATTGAAGAGCGCGTTGTCGTTGTCATCGTTGTGCTCGCGGACCAGCGCCAGGCAGTAATTGGACTCGAGCGGGAAGTTCGCGGTGTCGAGAATGGACACGCCGCTGACCTTCGTGACCTGCGTCCTGGCGTCCATCATCGAGGAACCGGAGCGGTCCTTCATGACCTCGCGCGGGAACACGGCGCCGACCTGCCGGGACAGCTCGGCAAGCTGGCTCCTGTAGGGCTGGATCGCATCAACGGGCGGCAGGTCGAGTTCGGCAGGCAGGTCCAGGCCCTGATTGCTGCCGAGCCACGGCTTGAGCGTGAGATCGCCTTCGGGCTCGAAGTCCGGCTCGATGCCGTTGAGCTTCATCACCGCGGTGAGTGCCGCCGGGATATGGGAGATGTTGGTCACCACCGCCCCGGCCTGCGAGACGATCGGGTTTTCCGGCGTGAAGATGCCGTTGACCTTCAGCGTATCCAGGAACCACTTTTCCTTGGCCTCGGCGGAGTCCCCGGTGCCCGCCATGGCGCCCGCGTGACCGACCGCGCGCGTCAGCTTCGCCTTCCAGCGCCCGACGACGCAGGCGACGACCGGCTTCTTGAACTCCAGGTTCGCTTCGTAATACCCGCCGGGCTCGATATACAGGACCGCCGCCCTGGAACGCGCATCGTTGTCGAAGGCGTGGGCGAATTCGGCGGGGCCGAAGCAGATATAGAGATCCTTGCCGCTGGAGATGCTGGTGGTCGTGCCCCAGCCGCCCGCCTTCAGATAGGCGGCCATGGTGGTGGTGAAATTACCGGAGTTCGAGTAGATCGCCACCGAACCCTTGCGCAGCGTCTCCTCGGGCCTGTCGCCGCCGAGCGCGCCGCCGATGCGGATGTGGTTCCAGGCGTCGGCCACGCCGAGGCAGTTCGGTCCGAAAACATCGACGCTGCGCTGCTGCGCCAGGGCGCGGATTTCGCGGACGTCATGGACCGGCACCTTTTCGGTGAGGATGACGATCTTCTCGATATCGCGGTTGACGCGGATCAGTTCGAACACGCCGTCGCGCACGGCGGCAGGCGGCAGATGGACAACGCCAACATTGAACTTATACCCGTCTTCCAGGCCCTCGCGGACGTTGTTGTAGACCGGGATCGGTCCCGCGGGCGTCTCCAGCGCTTCGCCGCGCCGTCCGGGCGAGGTGCCGAACACGATGTTGCCGCCCGAATAGGCGTGACTGACAGGCGCCACCGTGCGCGATTCGTTGCCGAGAATGTTCAGCACACAAACCCGGTCCCTGCAGGTGACGATTTCGGCAAGCGAATTGATGCCAACGAAATATTTGAACTTCTCAGATGCCTGAATGCTCATACCAGCCCCCAACGGCCGTGTCCTGGTGCCCGAACTCTTGGCCTGCGGCTCCCCGCCTCCGGCCAGTGCGCTGCTTGTCCCCCTGGTCATTCGGCAATCCCCATCTGACGCGCCAGCGCCTCGCGCCCGCCCGCCTTCATCCAGCGGTCGGCGGCCTGGGCGTAGCGCACGACGTCGGTCATCGCCGAGTCGAAACCGAAAATGCGGTAGGGCAGACCCAGCGCATCGCAGACATCCTTGAAAGCCATCAGGCCGCGCGCCAGATTGGGGCCGCCGCGTCCGATGACGACATAGACCGGCGTCGGCCCGTGCTCGCTGAAATATTCGCGCAACGCGTCGGCCATGGCGCGGAAGGTGACGAAGATGTCGGTGTTGTTGGCCTTGCCGCCGATGACGAACAGCACATTGGTCTGCTTCAGCCAGTGCTTGAGGCAGATGCGCATGACCTCGCGCATCTTTTCGTAGGGCGGGTTGCCGCCGAAATCGGAGGAAATGATCGCGTCGTCGCCGAGGAACTCGGTGACCAGAGAGTTGGCGCCGCCGCCGAAGGTGGGCGCCAGAATCGTGCCGTTGCGGTTGATGACCGAGACGTCCGACTGGCCCTGATAGGTGCGCAACTGATTGATTTCCTGTTCGAAATCGGAGTAGTCCACGGCGAACAGGTCGTTCGGCAGGTTGAGCCGCTTCATGCGCGGATCGTCGCGGTCGAAGCCGCATTTGAAATCGCAGGCGACCGGCGCCAGGCTGCCGCGGCCCGTCGGCGTCATGCGGATCGGGTTCAGCTCAAGCGTCGTCATGCCGTGGTGGTGGAACAGGTCCCACAGTTTCGGCAGGTTCTGCGCGAGCGGCGAGATGATTTCCTTCGGCGCCTTGATGTCCGACAGCGCGTTGGTGATGACGAAGGACTTCAGGCCCGTCAGCGGGTCGAACGGAATTTCCGCGATCTGGTCTTTGGGGAGTTCCTCAATGTCCATGCCGCCACAATGCGTGAGCGTCAAGGTCGGCGCGCGGTAGCGGGTCGAGTCGGCGATGGAGACATAGACCTCATGCTCCGCAGGCACCGCGCCCTCGAAAGTGACGCCCTCGGCCTTGGCGACGGCGTTGCCGTGCTGGTGCTTGGCGAAATAGAGACGCTCCTTCTCCTTCAGCGCCGTCCTCAGGTCCCGGGCGCGGCCCACCAGCCCCGCCTTGCCCTTCTTGCCGATCCCGCCACGGAAGATCGGCTTGACGAAGACCTCGCCGCACTTGTCGATCAGCGCCTTGATCCTGTGCTCGCAAGCCTCCGGTCCCAGCACCTCGGAGGTGGGGAACTCCACGATCTTCAGAAGCTTTGCCCCATAGAGCATGCCTGTGATTTGCATATCCCTTCCTCTGCCCGTTAGGCATAAAGAGTAATAATCATGCGAGGATTATCGTTCTTTCATGATGCCGGTTCCAATGGCGGCCCCTCGCCGCCCGGAACCATCATCATGTTCAGTACTCTTGCGGCAGGTGCTTGAGCTCCGCCCATGAATACACCGGACCGCTCACACAGACGTAATCCTTGCCGACATTGCAGCGTCCGCATTTGCCGATGCCGCATTTCATCTTGTTTTCTATTGTGGTGTAGATCTGGTCGTCCGTGAACCCCATTTCGCTCAGATTCTGGATGACGAATTTGATCATGATCGGCGGGCCGCAGGTGATCGCGACGGTGTTATCCGGCGATTGCGGCTTATCCTTGAGGTTCGACGGCACGAAGCCGACATATTCCTGCCACCCCTCTTCGGGCGCATCGACCGACAGATGAACCGTGGCGGCGCCGCGCAGGGCGACCAGTTCCTCGTGGTACATCAGGTCGCGCGACGTCCGGCCGCCGTAGAAGACCGTGATGCTACCGAAATCGGCGCTGTTCGCTACCGCCGTCTGAATGACCGGCCAGATCGGCGCCAGCCCCACGCCACCGCCGATGAAGACGAGGTTGCGCCCGTTCCACCGATCGAGCGGGAAGGTGTTGCCGTAAGGCCCGCGCACGCCGATGACGTCGCCCACCCTCATGTCATGAATGGCGGTGGTGACGCGCCCCGTGCGCATGATCGAAAACTGCTTGTAATCCTTGATCATCGGCGCCGAAGCGATGGAGATCATCGACTCGCCCTTGCCAAAGACCGAGATCATCGCGCACTGCCCGCAATCGTGCTCGAAACCGTCGCCGTCCAGAAACTCGACGCGGAACGTCTTGATCGCGCGCGCCCCCGGCACCTCATCCTTGATATCCGCGATGCGCGCCAGCTTCGGCAGATAGGGATTGTCTGCGTGCGCTGCGCTCGCGCTGCTAAGCGGCTTGGCGCTCATTGTCCGGCCTCTTCCATGATGTTGGCGACGTTGACGATGTCGATCCCCACCGGGCAGTGGGTGATGCATCGGCCGCAACCCGTGCATTGCTGCATGTTGTGGTTCTCGACGAAGTACAGGAGCTTGTGGCAGATGCGCTGACGCAGCCGCGAGCCCGTGTCCTCGCGCGGATTGTGGCCCGAGGTGTGCATGGTGAAATCGGGGAACTGGCAGTTGTCCCAGGTGCGGACACGTTCGCCGGTCAGCGGTACGTTGCCGGTAATCTCGTCGTTGATGTCGAAGCAGTGGCAGCTTGGACACAGATACGTGCAGGCGCCACAGCCGATGCACGCCCGCGCCAGCTCGTCCCACTTCGGCGAGTCGAAGTGTTCCTTCAGGCCCGCTGCAACCTTTTCCATGGCCGCGATGGAGCGCTGCGGATACTCGCGCGCGGCGGCGTGAGCCATTTCCGCCTCGCTGGTGTCAAGCGGAGCCGCCTTTTCGAACAGATCGCCGGCGCCGTCGATGATTTCCCCGCCCTTCGGCGTCACCACCTTGATGTGGTAGCGGCCGTCCAACTCGGTCATCAGCAGGTCGAGGCCCTCCTCGGCATGCGGCGAACCGCCGACCGACAGGCAGAAGCAGTTCGCCGACGGCGGCGCCGCGCAGGCCAGCCCGATGAACACAGCCCGGTCGCGCCGCGCCTGATAATAGGGGTCGGCGTAACCGCAGGTGAAGACCTTGTCGTTGCGCACCATAGCGCGGCCGTCGCAGGGACGGACGCCGAAGACGACCGTCAGCTCCGGCGCGGGCACGGCGGGCGTGATTTCCGGCGCCTCGCCCGGCTCCAGGCGGAAGCGGTAGAGCACCTCGCGCTGCGGAAACACGAACCCCTTGGCGGGACGCACCGTGTTGCCGTGCTCGAAAGTGAGCGTAGCGCCCGGCTTCACCTCGGCGAAGTTCCAGACGTCATCGGCGAAGGCCGGGGCAAACACCCGCGCGCTTTCACCGAGTTTGGCGACCCACTCACCGAGCCTTTCTTTCCTGAGAATCGTTTCCATCGGCCTACCTGATGAAATCGTTGGGATCGCCGTCGCGGAAGGACGAGATCAGTGAAGGCTGTGCAGGGTCCATTCCCGGCACGTAGTCGAACATCTCCAGCGCTTCGCGTTCGAGAACGTTGTTGAGAAGCCGTACGGGGATGTTCACCGGGCAAACGCGCTCGCACTCGCCGCAATCGATACAGCGGCCCGCGAGGTGCATGGCGCGCACCATGTGGAACATCGCGTTTTCCGAGGGGCTGCACGAGCGCTGTATCCAGCGGACGCGGTTGGCCTTCTCGTCGGCGCTCGTCTGCGGTCCGACGACGAAGCTGGTGCTGTCCACCACGCATTCGTCGCAGTAGCACATCGGGCAGACCGACCGGCAGGCGTAACAGCGGATGCAGCGCTCGAAATGCCCAGCCCAGTAGGCCGCGCGTTCCTCGTCAGCCATGTTGGCGATGGCGGCGAGCGCGGAGAAGCGCGGGGCAAAGGACCGCTCGTCCACTTTCTCGCCGAAGAAGGAGTCGCTCACCACCGGATAGGCTTGCGCGCATTCGAGGCAGCGGTCGACGAGCACGTCGGCCGCCGGTACCGGGACTTCGCCGTCCACCATGGCGGCGACGATGTTGCCCGCGCCGTCATAGTCGGCGCCCCTCGCCTCCTTGCCGCCGAGCGCTCCGCCCAGTTTACGCGGGTCGATCATGCCGCCGGTCCCGCAGGATACGCCGAGGATGACCACGTCCTCGCGCTTGATGCGGTTCTCCTGCAGAAGCACGTTGAGCGCGCGGGCGTCGCAGCCCTTGGCGACGACAGCCAGCGGGCGGGTGTCGGGTTCGCGCTCATGCGCTTGGCGCTTCTGCTCATTCACCACATAGAGCGCCAGATTGGCCACGCAGGTGGCATCCATGATCAGCTCACCCGCGCCCTCCGCCGTGGTCGCGAGCACCGGCTCCGCCAGAATGCCCGCGGTCGAGCGCCGGTAGCCGAGGACCGCGCGGACGCTCCCGCCCTCCAGGAGTTCCACGGCGCGCGCCCTGATGTCTTCGATGACGCCCATCAGAATCTTGCCCTAAGCTTGCGTTGAGGACCCAGAACCTTGAGATCCTTGACGAAATCCGAGATGATCTCGGCGTATTTCACGCCCTCCGCCGCCGAGACCCACGACATGCGGAAGCGCTCCGGCTCAAGCCCCGCGAAACCCAGCAGTTTCTGCAGCAGGTAGATCCGCCGCCGCGCGTAGAAATTGCCCTTGAGGTAATGGCAGTCACCGGGATGGCAGCCGGAGACCAGTACGCCGTCCGCGCCTTTGTTGAACGCCGAGAGCACGTAGATCGGCGACACCGAGCCCGAGCACATCACCTGAATGGGCACCGCGTTCGGCGGATATTGCAGCCGCGACACGCCCGCCAGATCGCTGCCCGCCGAGGAGCACCACTTGCACAGGAACGCCACGACCTTCGGCTCGAATTCCTGCGTTTCTTCCGTTGCGATTGCCGGCTCAGCCACCTTGTTTCATCCTTCTAGGCCACAACTTCTTACTCTGCCGCAGTAGAGGCTCACCCCATAACCGCGCCGATCATGTCGAAGATCTGCGCCTGCGTGATATTCTTCACGTCGATCGCCGCGCGCACGCAGGTGCCCACGCACGTCCCGCAGCCCTCGCACAGCACTTCGTTGACGACCGCCTTGCCGTTCAACAGCGTGATGGCCTCGTAGGGGCAAGCATCGACACACATCTCGCAGCCCGTGCAGTGCGAGTCGCGCACCTTGGCCACGACCGGGCTATGCGCCAGCTCGGGCTTCGAAAGCAGCGCGATGACCTTCGCCGCCGCCGCGCTCGCCTGAGAGACCGTCTCGGGGATGTCCTTCGGCCCCTGCGCCGTGCCCGAGAGGTAAATGCCGCCGGTCACGCTTTCCACGGGTCTGAGTTTGGGGTGCGCCTCGGCGAGGAAGCCGTCCTTGTCGCGGCCGATCTTCAGCGTCTTGGCGGCCTCGGCGGTTCCCTTGGACGGCACCATGGCCTGCGCCAGCACCACCATATCGGCGTCGATCTCGACATTCTTGCCCGAGAGCGTATCGACGCCCATGACCTTCAGCTTGCCCTTCTGCTGAAAGACTTTGGAGACACGACCGCGCAGATAGATCACCCCGTCGCGTTCCATGGCGCGCTGGACGAACTCTTCGTAGGACTTACCGCCGGAGCGGATGTCGATATAGAAGACATAGGCCTGCCCGTCGGGGACGTGATGCTTGTACAGCGTGGCGTGCTTGGCCGTGTACATGCAGCAGATCTTCGAGCAGTAAGCGCAATGCTGCTCGGGATCGCGCGAGCCGGAACACTGAATGAAGACGACGTTCTTCGGCTCCTTGTGGTCGGACGGGCGCAGAACATGGCCGCCGGTCGGCCCCGACGCCGAGCACATGCGCTCGAACTGGATGCCGTCGAGCACGTCCTGGTAGCGGCCCTTGCCGTATTCGGCCATCAGCTCCTTGTCGTAGAGGTCGAAGCCGGTGGCGACGACGATGGCCCCCACCTCGATTTCGGTAGTCTTGGGCTTCACGTCGTAGTCGATGGCGCCCGCTTCGCAGACGTCCTGGCATTTCCCGCATACGACGGGGTTGAGGCCGAGGCACGCATTCTCATCGAGATTGAAACTCGCCGGAATGGCCTGCGCGAAGGGGATATGGATGGCGCGGCGCCCGGTCAGGCCGAGATCGTACTCATTGGGCACCACCACGGGGCAGACATTGGCGCAGTCATCGCAGATCTTGCAAAGCTCGGGATCGACATATTGCGCCTTGGTGTGCACCTTCACCTTGAAATTGCCGACAAAGCCGGAGATCGACTTGACCTCGCTCGACGTCATCAGCGTGATGTTCGGGTGCTTCGAGACCTCCACCATTTTCGGCGACAGGATGCACTGCGAGCAGTCCAGCGTCGGGAAGGTCTCGGACAACTGGATCATGTGGCCGCCGATCGTCGGCAGCTTCTCGACAAGCGTCACATGAAGGCCGGCATTCGCCATGTCGAGCGCGCTCTGGATGCCCGCAATGCCGCCGCCGATGACCAGCGCCGTGCGCGTCACGGGCAGGCCGATGGGCGTCAGCGGCTGGTTGCCGCGTGCACGCCGGACGGCCGAGCGCGTAATCTTCAGCGCCTTATCGGTGGCCTTCTCCTTGTCCTTGTGCACCCAGGCGCATTGTTCGCGGATATTCGCGATTTCGCATTGGAACGGGTTCAAGCCGCCAGCGCCGGAAGCCTCGCGGAACGTCTTTTCATGCAGGTTCGGCGAACAGCAGGAAATCACCACGCTGTCGAGCGAATTTTCCCTGATGGCGTCAATGATCGACTGCTGGCCCGGATCGGAGCACATGTAGACGTAGTCTTTGGAGAAGACGACGCCTTCATCCTTGCCCATCTCGGCCGCCAGTTTCTTGACGTCGACGGTGGCGGCGATGTTGTTTCCGCAATGACAGACGAATACCCCGGCGCGACGTGTCACTGGCTCGCTCCATTGGTTATTGGCTGTCCTACCGCTTCGCTGCTTGAGGACGCTTTTGCCTGTCCTACCGCTTCGCTACTTGAGGACGCATTAGAAGTCGCCGCGAGGCCGTGCTCATAGCCCTTGTCGAACGCTTTCAGATTGGCCTTGAGGAAGCGGTCGGGCACGAGGCCGGGCAGCGCCTTCTTCATGGCGTCGGGCGAAACGGCCCCGGTGATGGCGGAGAAGAAGCCGAGCACGACGAGGTTGGCGAACAGGCGGTTGCCCAGTTCCTCGGCGAAACGGGTCGCGGTGATGGGGAACATCTTCAGCCGCGCGGCCTCGTCGCCGGGGGTCACCAGATCCTCCTCGAAAATGAGCATACCGCCATCCGCCAGGCCGGGTGCGTATTTGTCGTACGCCTCCTGAGACAGCGCGACCAGCACGTCCGCCGTCGTGCAATAGGGGTAGGCGACGCGGTCGCCGGAGATGATGAGCTGCGACTGGCAGGCGCCGCCGCGCGCCTCGGGGCCGAAGCTCTGCGTCATGGTGGCGAATTTGTCGTCGTAGAGCGCGACCGCCTTGCCGGTGATCAGCGCACAGCGGACAATGCCCTGACCGCCAAATCCGGAAAACTTGATTTCCCACATCAGTCGTCATCCCCGCCATGGTCTACGGGATCGTCGGCGTCACCGCTCGCGGTCTTGCGCGCTTCCTCCTCGGCCTTCTTCTCCATCGGCGTCTTGCCGTAAAGCTCGTAGTCGTCGCCGATCACGTTGAGGTAATGAGCCTTCATCGCGTCGAGATAAGTCGGCTTTTCACGCTCCACGAACTTGCCCATGGCGATCTGGCCCTGGTAGCCGATGTCCGCCATGCGGGTATCCAGGCCATGCTCGATGCCCGCGTCATCGCGGTAGTAGTGCAGCGCGTCCAGACCATCGCCGAGGCGGTTGCGGCGCTGGTAGAGCGTCGTGCAGGGCGCGATGACCTCGATGAACGAGAAGCCCTTGTGGTGCAGCGCCTCGCCGATGGATTTCGTGATGTTCCGGGCGTGAAGCGACGTCCACCGCGCGACGTAGGTTGCACCCGACGCATCGACCAGGAACGGCAGGCTGAACGGCGGTTCGTAATTGCCGTAAGGCGTCGTCGAGGCGTTGGCCGTCGTCGGAGTCGTCGGCGTCACCTGGCCGCCCGTCATGCCATAGGTGAAGTTGTTCACGCAGATGACGGTCAGGTCCATGTTGCGCCGCGCGGCGTGAATGAGATGATTGCCGCCGATGCTGGTGAGATCGCCGTCGCCCGAGATCACCACCACTTTCAGCTCGGGATTGGCGAGCTTCAGGCCGGTCGCGAAGGGAATGGCGCGGCCATGCGTGGTATGGAACGAGTCAAACTTGACATAACCCGCAACGCGCCCCGTGCAACCGATGCCGGACACTACGGCGATCTTGTCCAGGTCCATGCCGCTGGCCTTGACGGCTTCGGCGAAGGACGTCACCACCGTGCCGATACCACAGCCCGGACACCAGATATGCGGCATCCGCTCCATGCGGAGGAACTCGGCCATCGGGTTTTCACTGCGGAAGGTCGCGTCGTCTACCTGATCCGGAGCATTCATATCGCGCCCTCCTTGATGGCAGCAAGAATATCCTCGGCGTCGTGCACCTCGCCGCCGCAGGAATTCACGCTGATGACTTTGCACTGGCCGCCCGCGCAGCGTTCGACTTCGAGAACGATCTGCCCGTAATTGAGTTCAGGCACGATCATGGCCTTGACCCGCCCCGCCAGCTCGCGGATCTTCTTCTCGGCGAAGGGCCACACGGTGATGAGCCGCAGCACACCGACCTTCAGGCCCGACTCACGGGCCAGTTGCACGGCGCGGCTGGCGACGCGCGAGGTGATGCCGTAGGAGACCACCACGACCTCGGCGTCCTCCAGGCCGTTCTCCTCCAGGCGGATGATCTTGTCGGCGTTGCCCTCGATCTTCTCGATGATGTGCGTTACGGCCTTCTTGTTGTCCGCGGGCGTGAGCGCCGGATAGCCGCGCTCGTCGTGCGTCAGGCCGGTGGAGTGGACGCGGTAGCCGTCGCCCGCCTTGACCATCGGCGCAATCGTCTTGCCGCCGTCATAGTGGTAGGGGCGGTAATCCTCTTTCGGTCCCTCGTACCAGTTGCGCTCGACGACCATGATTTCTTCGGCGGGCGGAATGACCACTTTTTCGTGCATGTGGCCGACCGTCTCGTCGGTCATGATGAGTACGGGGACGCGGTAGGTCTCGGCCAGGTTGAACGCCTCGACGGCGAGATCGAAGCACTCCTGCGGCGAGTCCGGCACCAGTGCGATGACGCGATAATCGCCGTGCGAACCCCAGCGCGCCTGCATCATGTCCTGCTGGGCGGTGAGCGTCGGCAGGCCAGTGGACGGCCCCACGCGCTGCACGTCCGCCAGCACCATTGGCGTTTCCATCATCGCCGCCAGACCGATGGTCTCCATCATCAGCGAGAAGCCTGGACCGGACGTGACCGTCATCACCTTCTGGCCGCCCCAGACGGCGCCGACATTGGCGGTGATAGACGCAATCTCGTCTTCCATCTGGATGAAGACGCCCCCCACTTCCGGGCAGCGCTCGGCGAAGCGCTCGGCGGTCTCTGTAGACGGCGTGATCGGATAACCGGCGAAGAAGCGGCACCCCGCGGCGAGCGCGCCTTCGGCCAGAGCGTGGTCCCCATCCATGAAGTGTGGCCCGGCAAGTACACCCTTCGGATCTGCCGGAACTTTATTTGGAGTTTGCGCCACTAGTCTCAACCTCATCATTGACAGACGTCACAAAGATCGCAAATTCCGGACAAACCCTCTCGCAGAATTTGCAATCGCGGCAGTCATTCGCAGATTTCACGAACGGCGGGTGGTAGCCTTTGGCGTTATAGCCCTTGGACATTTCGAGCGCGCCGGTCGGGCAATAGGCGACGCAGAAGCCGCAGCCCTTGCACCAGTTCGGATTGATTATGACCCTGCCGTAGGCCGGTTTCAGATTGCCGAACATCATTTTCTGGTCCCCCTCAAAGCAGCCCCTTCTCCGCCAGAACGGTGCGCGGAGAAACGTAATGGAGGTCCAGCTTCAGCACGCTCTCATCGCAGCCGAAGGCGATGGCCATGAGTTGCGTGAAGTAGACGACGGGCAACCCCTCGAATTCCGGATGGAGGCGGCGGGTGATCTTCTGGCGCTGATCCAGGTTGAATGCGCACAAGGGGCAGCTCACCACGACCATCTCCGCGCCCTGCTCGCGCGCGTCGGTCAGGATCTGGTAGGTGCGCCCGGCGATGATCTCGGGCTTGTCCACCGTCTGATAGGCGCCGCAGCACTCCGTCTTGTGCGAGAAGTCCACCGGCTGGCCGCCGAGCGCGAGCACCAGTTCGTCGAGGAGCTGCGGGTCTTCGACATTGTCGAAAGCGATGGAGCGCGGCCGCACCAGGAGACAGCCGTAGTATGAGGCGACGCGCAGATCACTGAGCGGCTTGACGACGCGGGAGGCAACGGCGGCCCCGTCGGTTTTCAGCTCGTTCAAGACTTCGAGCGTGTGCAGAACGCTGACATCGCCCTCATACGCCACCGGCTCGTCGCTCATGAAACCGTTCATGCGTTCGAGGAGCGCCGGGTCTGCCTTCACGCGCTCATTGGCGCGCTTCAGCACGTTGGAGCACATCGCGCAGGCCGTCATGACCCGGGAGGCGCTGGCTTCCTTGACGCGAATCAGATTGCGGATCGGCGCGAGCTGGCGCATGGCGTCATCCTCGGCCAGCGAGGAGACGGTGCCGCAGCAGTTCCAGCGGCCGATTTCCTCGACATCGACCCCGAGATGCTTCATCGAATATAGCAGCGACGCCTCGAAGTTCGCCGCGTGGGCTTTCATCGTGCAGCCGGGGTAATAGCTTAACTTCATCTGCCACCGGATTTTTCGTAAAAGTGCTGCGAATAATCTGTGCAAGCACGGCAGGACAACGGATACCTGGCGGCGAAAGCCGTCAAGTATACTTCTGAGTGCTGGCGTCTTTTTGTTAGGATTAAGCAAATGTGAACGCAACCACGCGTAATCACCATTTATTTTTTTTAATGGCGAGAATTATTTTTTTTAATTGCCGGACGGTTTGGATTTATTTTACAGACAGATGAAAAGTGCAGTTGCGTATCATTTCCATGATATGCATTTTATCACAAGTTCCCGGGATGCGGTTTTACGAATACGGGTGGAGTTATCGCATCTGCAGCAATTTTTGCGCTGCAAAATATGTAGTATTATGCCGCATCATCCGGCTTCTTTGCATCAAAATGACGCATGACCCTGCATGACGCCCCAACGGGCGGCATGTCAGCTTCAGCGCTTTGCCGGCTGCGGCGGGGCGAATTTGGCGACGAGTTCGATATTTTTGCGGCCTCGGCGGATCGTCAGCGGCAGCCAGGCGCCCGGCGCCTGCCTGTAGACGACCTCGATAAGATCGGCGGCGTTGCGGATGGCGACGCCCCCTGCGCGGGTGATCTTATCCCCCTTGCGCAGGCCCGTGGCCGCGGCGACGCTGTCCGGCATCACGCCTGTGACGAGCGCCGCGCCGTCTCCCGCGCCAAGCATGACGCCGAGCCTGGGCCGCTCCTCGGCTTCGCTTTCAGGGGTCTTCAATGTGAAGACCGCCAGCGCGTAGTCCGCAGCGAGCTTGCCGCACTCCTCGCCCGCCTCCACCGGGATCAGCGCCGCGCTATCCGCGATGCCGAGCGCGGCCAATTGGCGGGGGACGCCATATCCATGTTCGATATGGCCCGCGCCCATGACGCCCACGATCAGCGCGCCGTCATGCTGAGTCCTCGCTGCCGCGAGCCCCTCGGCCATCGCCCGGTCCCAGAGGAGCTGCGCCTCCACGAAACGCTGGAACTCGGGGCGCTTGTCGATCTCGGCCAGCTTCTTCTCGTCAATGGGCGGTTCCGGCGCCGCCTCTGCGGGCAGAGATGCGGGTTTACCGTGCCGCGCCGTTGGCTTTGCGGCCTTGATGGCCTCCTTCCGGGCATAGACCCTGGCAAGGCTGCGCCGGTAGGCGGCGCTCGCGGGCGCGGGGTCCGTCACGCCCTCCCGCTCCTTCCCCGGCACGGCCGCCCAGCCCTTCGCCGCCACGCGCGACACCAGCGCACGCTCCACATTCAGCGCCGCCAGGGGCACGCCGTTCATGCGCGCGAAATTGAACAGCGGCAGATACAGGTCCGCGTCGTATCCCCAGACGCGCCGCCATTCGACGGCATCCAGAAACGCCTTCTCCGTCAACTCGCCTCTCACCCAGCGGTCCAGCACCGGCTGCAGGCGGCGCGGGACCATTTCCAGGCCGATCACCAGCTTCGCCCCGCGGCCATGAAGCGCGGCAAGTGTCTGCAACTGCCAGCGGTGGTGTTCCGCGGAATCGTGGTGTTCGCCGAGCAGCACGACCGGCTTGCTCATGAGGCCGCCGAAAAACGCGGCGGGCGTCATCGCCTCGCCCGTCTTCATACCGATCCACGCGCCCGGCGCGCGGCAGTTCTCGGACAGGGATGCGCCGCGGCCTGAAGCGTCCGGCGCAGCGGCAACAGGGGAGACGCCCGGCAGAGCGGCGAGCACCGCCATGGCTGTGAGGAGCGATTTGAGAAATGTCATCGCCGGATGATAGCAGCGGGCGGCAGTGCTTCAAAGCCATCTGAAATCGCCTGGCGATGGGCGCCAAGGCGTTCCCGCAACCATTAATCCTCCCCGAAGCAATTCTGTGTTAGACGTTTTGCGCCGCGGAATCGGCTGAATTCTGCGGCAGATAGAAGTAGAATGAACATTGGCCCCGAAGCGGGGCGGCCTGCCGCGGGGATGGACAGCGTTCCACCAAAACCCAACCACGCCGCGACTTTCCTGTTCCCCGCGAGCGCAGGTTGGCATATTTTCGCAGCGTCTTCACCCGGCAAAGGCGGCGGGAAGGCAATTTAGCGATTTGACCTTGGCATAGGGCCGTTGACCGTGCGCGACTGGATTTTCAGACCGAACCGCCGCCATCGCTTCATCGACTGGTGGGCGGTCGATTCCTGGATCGATTCGAGCCTTTATGGCATCTGGGCCAAATACCTGGACCGGTGGTCGGCCTATTCGAACTTCATCAACCACTTCCGCGTGACCGGCTTCCGACGCCTGGTCGCCGAACTGCTTTCGGAAGGGGCGACGCTGGGCACGGGCGCGCTCATGGTCGTCACCGCCTTCGCCCTTCCCGCGCTGGAGGAAACCAACGATCCTCTGTGGCGGCAGGCCAGCCAGTACAGCGTCACCTTCCTCGATCGCAACGGCCAGGAGATCGGCAAGCGCGGCATCCTGTTTTCCGATTCGGTGCCGCTGGAGGAAATCCCCGACCACCTCATCAAGGCGATACTAGCGACCGAGGACCGTCGTTTCTTCGACCATTTCGGCATCGACGTCTTCGGCACGATCCGCGCCATCGTCGCCAACGCCCAGGCCGGAGAGACGGTGCAGGGCGGTTCGTCGCTGACGCAGCAGCTCGCGAAGAACCTGTTCCTGTCGTCGGAACGCTCCCTCAACCGCAAGATCAAGGAAGCCTTCATCGCTCTCTGGCTCGAAGCCCGGCTCACGAAGAAGGAAATCCTCAAGATGTATCTCGACCGCGCCTATATGGGCGGCGGCGCGCATGGCGTGGAGGCGGCTGCGCAGTTCTATTTCGGCAAGTCGGTCCGAGAGATCAACCTCAGCGAAGCGGCGCTACTGGCGGGTCTCCCCAAGGCGCCGACGAAATATGCGCCGCACGTCAACCCCGCGGCGTCGCGCGCGCGCACCAACACGGTGCTCACCAACATGGTGGAGGCCGGTTTCATGACCGAGGGGCAGGTGCACAGCGCCCGTCTCAACCCGCCCAAAGTGATCGACCACTCGGATTTCTACGCGCCGGACTTCTTCCTCGACTGGGCGTTCGAGGAGGTGCAGCGCCTCACGCGCGGCAAGAACGAGTATAACGTCGTCGCACGCACGACCGTCGATCTGAATCTTCAGAAGGCGGCTGAGCAGGCCATGGCCAACACGCTCGACCAGAACAGCAGATCCAGGCATGTTGGTCAGGGTGCCCTGGTATCCATGGAGACGGACGGCGCCGTGCGCGCCATGGTCGGCGGCCGCGACTACGGCGAGAGCCAGTTCAACCGCGCCACCCACGCCTACCGGCAGCCGGGCTCGTCCTTCAAGACCTACGTCTATCTGACGGCGCTGGAAGGCGGCGCAAATCCGAACATGGTCGTGCCCGACTGGACGCCTTCCTGCGGCAACTGGAGCCCGAGAAACTATGACGGCGGCTATCACGGGCGGATGACGCTGACTTCGGCGCTCGCCCGGTCGATCAACACGATCGCCGTGCGGCTTTCGCTCGACAACAAATATGGCGGCCGCGATCAGGTGCTGAAAACCCTGGCCAAACTCGGTCTTGGTTATGTAAAGAAAACGTGTTCGATGGCGCTCGGCGACCAGGGCATCACGGTGGTTGACCATGTTTCCGGCTACGCCACGCTGGCGGCCGGAGGCAAGCGCGTCAAAGGCTACGCCATCACCGAAATCCGCAACAGCCACGACGAGATCGTTTACTCCCGTGAGCGGGACGAAAAACCCGCCGAACAGGTCTTTAGCCGCGAGGCGGTGGAGAAACTCAACGGCATGCTCTCCCATGTGGTGTCCGAGGGCACTGGCAGAGCCGCGCAGCTCGATTTCACGACCGCCGCCGGCAAGACCGGCACCAGTTCCGATTATAAGGACGCATGGTTCCTCGGCTTCACCGGGCAGTACATTACCGGCATCTGGATGGGCAACGACAATTTCACCTCCACGGGCCGGGTGACGGGCGGCTCGCTGCCTGCCCAAACGTGGAAGGCTTACAGCGTCGCCGCGCATACCAGCTATAACATCCCGCAGATCCCCGGCATTCCGCTCCATCCTCGGCAGGTGGAAGAGATGCAGCGCATCGCCGAGTTGCGTAAGGCCGATCCGACCATGGGCGTGGTGGGGGAAAGGCCGGGGGCCAGCGGGTCGCGCATGTCGGCAAGAACGCGAAAGGTGCTCGCCACACTTGCCAAGTCGTTCAAGGATGCCCGCAAGCTGGACGAGGCGTCGGCGAAGGGCGCGTCGCTCCGCGGCGGCGGCGCGGCGCAGGTTGCCAGCGGGAGGCCCCGCTGAGGGCGGGCGTCAGGCAGACGCGGCCCGCCGGTTGAGGACATTTGGAAGCTCTGCCGCTTTGCCACTTGAGCAACCCTCGCCATCTGATATGACGGTCGGGCATGGATGCTGATCATGAAAGGGCCAACCGGCCGAGAACGAAGCCGTGAGAAATCTGTTCGCCTTCCTCGCCTTCGCAGCGCTGTCGCTGATCCTGGGCCTGGGCTCCGCCCGCCGCATGGTCGATGACGGCTTCGGCTTGGTCACGGGCAGCGCCGGGCCGTGGAAAACCTGGGTTCACGCCGGGGCCATGAACGCCGATCCCTACACGCGGGCGCATTTTGCCCGTTCCGGGCAACTGCCGATCACCTCGGCGAGCGGTCTCACCTTCTTCGCGCGCACGGATGACGACGGGCGCCGCCTTTCCTCCGATTGCGAGTACGAAATCGTCGCACAGCCCGTCGCCGCGCTGTGGTGGACGATCGCGGTCTACGACGATGACGGCAGGCTCATCCCGAACAAGGCCAAGCGCTATGCGTTCAGCAACCAGAATCTGACGATCCTGTCCGACGGCACACAGCGCATCAGCTTGGCGTCGGAGGCCCGCCCCGGCCACTGGCTCCCCGCAGGTGAAGATCAATACCTCACTCTCGTGCTGCGCATCCTCCGGCCCCTGACGCTGGAGCAGCAGCAGAGCGAGGAAAGCTTCGGCCGGCAGCGCCTGCCGCATATTCGGAGGGTCGCTTGCTGAGACGGCTGCTTCAGGACACTTTGCGCTGGGCGTGGCCCTGGCTGATAGCCGCCGTCTTCGCCGGGGGCATCATCCATATCACGGCGGTGCTGGCGGTGCCCTATCTCGCCACGCGCGACGCCTGGTCGCGGCTATCCGGAATCTCGGCCGAAAACCAGCTCTACGTCCTGCCCGTGGCGGACAACGACGCCCCCCTCCCCTTTCTCGCGCCCGACATCGCCTACGCCTTCTGCCGCTACAATCTGACCCGCGACAACGTGATGGTGCACACGGCGCTTGACGACGCCACCTGGAGCATCGCGGTTTCCGGCCGCCGCAGCGAGAATTTCTACTTCATCAGCGGCGCCGAGGCGAAGCGCCGGGAGCTGCGTCTCCTGCTCATCCCCCGCTCGCGCCTCTCCGAAGAGGTCAGTACGGAGCACTCCGAGCAGGGCGACGAACAGATCATCGTCATCACGCCGGGCATGACGGGGGTCGTGGTCGTTCGCGCGCCGCTTCGCGGACCGAGCTTCGCCGCCGACACATTGGACGCGCTGCAGCATGCCAACTGTCAGGCCGTTCCGGCGCTCGACCCGAACGCCCCGGAGGAAGAGACCCTCGCTCCCGGCGAGGCACCCCTGCCCGTCAGGAGACCGCCCCTGCGTTCAAGGAATTACCCTTGAGCATCAGCGTTCGTTTGCAGTGGCGATGCGGGTAGCTCGGGCCGCATGGCTGCGGGCTGGCACAGCCCGAGGCAGGTTCGCACCCAGTTCGCCGCACGCGCGTTTACGAACTCGGCTCACGGAAAAGCTGTGCTAAATTCAACAACTTGCCAGGCGGAAGGACTGTGTCATCAACGCGACGCCGCTCGACTACATGCGCGATCACAATCTGCCGGGACGACCATCATAGACCATGAAACGCAGCTTGTCCTGATTGGCCGGCTGAAGATCAGGGCAATCGGGTGAAAAAGCGCGTGACATGAGCAGCGAATGCTGAATCTGTTTTAGGCCTCTGATTCGCAAGGGGAATGGGGGTCGGGATGGACAGCGGGGCTCTAAACCGAAGTTCTGGAGCCAAAACGAGGGATAGCCCTTTCTGTTCAATGTGGTATGCGTGACGGCCTCGGCATGTGTACCCATGTAGTGAGGCAGCGTGCCTCAGTCTAGCGCGTTGCGAATCAGCTATATTGCGCCGCATGTACATTGATTTCGTGCCCAATCGAGGCTCCAAGCCAGCCATCCTGCTGCGCGAGAGTATCCGCGAAGGCAAGCGCATCAGGAAGCGGACCGTCGCCAACCTCTCGGCCCTGACGCTCGAGCAAGCGGAGACGATCCGGCTCGTGCTCAAAGGCGAACAGCTCGCACCGGCCGGCAGCAGCCTCGAATGCATCCGCTCGCTGCCGCATGGGGCTGTGGAGGCGGTGCGCACTGCCATGCGGCGGCTGGGCTTCGTCAAGCTGATCGATGGCAAGCCCTCGCGCGAGCGCGATCTCGTGGCGGCGATG
>JBNKDX010000006.1:0-20327 GCA_050288485.1 Rhodomicrobiaceae bacterium
CCGGATCGCGGATCGGCTCGCGGCCGCGAGTTGACACTCTGATGAGCGACGCAGCGGTGCGCGGCATTTACGCGCGCCGCTGTTGGCTTAACCATGAGGCGGGACTTCCGGCGCCAGAGCCCCAACGTCACACCGCAGAAGCGGGAACGGCGTAGAGGACGCCGCCCCGTCCCGTCAGCCCTTCCTCACTTTTCCTTGCGATACTCGTCCAGCTTCTTCTTCGCCATCTCCTTCAGTTCGCTGGCCTTCTCCGACGCTTTCTCCGCGGCCTCGCCGGCTTTCTCGCGCACCTTGTCCATGGTCGTCTGCTCGGTCAGCGTGAAATCGGGAGCCTTGAGCAGCACGTCCTTGGTGAGCGGCACGACGATCTGGCGCGCGCCGTCCTTCTCGCCGTAGGTGATCGCCTGATAGGGCAGCGCCACCTGCTTGGCGCCCATGCCCAGAAAGCCGCCAACACCCAGAACGACGGTCGTCACCCGCCCGCCCTTGTCGAAGAGCACGTCGCCGATATAGCCGACGCGTTCGCCGGACGCGTTCACGACCGGCTGGCCGATGTAATTGTTCATGCGCCACTCGCCCGCGGCCTGCTCGGTCAGGAACGGCGCCGCCGCATCCTGCGCCTCTGCGAGAGCGGGGATGGCAACGGTCAAGAGCGCCGCTGCGAGAAAAGCCGATTTCATTCGATATCCTTTCACGATCCTAAACCTTTCCGGACGGTAAAGTGTGCCCTGCGGCGGGCCGTGACAAGAGCGGTGCGACACGGGCCTGCCAGATTTCCTCGCAAATTCGCCGCTAATTTGCGCAGTACCGGGAGGACAAGGGTAAACACGCAACAGCGCCCGAACATCGCGTTTAACCTTTCTTGAATGCCGTTCTGCGACGCTTATATCGTATTGGAGTGCCGCCAGGGCTCGGTTGCGCGCGCGAAAGGCGATGAGGATGAGAACGCGCAACCCGACATGTAAGGTCGCTTGAAGAGGGCTTTATAGTTATGTCGCCTATGAGTAACCCCCTCCTCCTCGGGTTCGAGGAAATCGACCGCCTGCTCGACCGGATCACGAAGGCGTCCGGTGACGGCTATCCGCCTTACAATATCGAACGGCTGCCCGCGCCCGACGGTCAGGGCGAGCGCCTCAGGATCGTTCTCGCCGTGGCGGGCTTCACGCGCGACCAGCTTGAAGTTTTCGTCGAGGACAACCAACTAACAATCAGGGGCAGGCAGGAAAACGACAGGTCGCGCACCTACCTTCATCGTGGCATCGCAGCACGGCAGTTCCAGCGCTCGTTCGTTCTCGCGGAAGGGCTGGAAGTGCTACCGGCCGAGCTGCACAACGGCTTACTGACCATTGAGCTGATGCGCCCCGAGCTGAGCCGCCGGGTCAACAAAATCGAAATCAAAGAACGCGACTGATATGTCGCGCCCGTGAACAAGGGAGGAACAGCGTCTCAAGCGCTCATGAGCGCACGAGGCGCACAGTTGCAGCGCTTCGACGGGGCAACCCTCGGGGACCGTTCCGCGAAACGCTTTAGTGGAGGAAGTCAGATGCCTTACAGAGAGTACGACATACCCGCTCCTCTCGTGATGTCGGAGATCGAGTTCGCCGCACTCGGGGATGGCGAGATCGCTTATATCAAGAGCCTCGACCCCGTGGCCGCGCGGACCATCTATCCGCAGGTGGAGGGATTGGACGGGCTGCCGCAGGACATCAAGATTTTCGCCGTGCATGCCGCCGACGGCACGCCGCTGGCCCTCACGGACACGCACTATGCCGCGATCGCGAATGCGAAGGAGCACAACCTCGAACCGGTGAGCGTGCATTGATGCGCCTGGCTGTTCCGGCTGCAGTTGACGGCAAGACCGGCGCCTGAAGGCGGCGGCGGCCGGAGGCTTTGGACCGGAGCGCCGGGCGTTTTGGACCGCGCAGGCGGAACAGGCGCGACTCACCCCACCGCAAACATCTCTCATCTCTTGCGCATCCGCGCCGGCGATCTGTCCGGCGCTAATTTTTTGTGCAGCCGCCAGTGTTCTTTCGCCTGGGATCAGCTAGCGCGCGAGGAGAGAGAGCCGGCGCGCCGTCTCCCCCCAGGGTTCACGCATAACACAGCACGGACCGCCGTTCCGCGGCCGTGCCCTCGACTGTCGCGGCGATCAGGTCGTCCACCACCGCTTCCAGCGCAGCCTGTTCGCCTTTCCCTGCCTTCAACGCCGTCTCGTATACGTCAAGCTGCCGCTCCGCGCTGGTGCCGCGCGCCACTATCGTCCGGACATGCTCCACCTCGGCGACGCAGTCCAGCGCGTCGGCGTCCTTGCGTATGATGGTCAGCAACTCGTCGATAAGGCTGGCGAAGTCCACCATTTCGCCCTTGCCGAAGTCGATGAGATCGCCGCCGATGCCGTAGCGCTGCGCACGCCAGCGGTTTTCGAGGAGAAGGAACGGCGAATAGGTGCGCCAGCGCTGGTTCTTTCGCCGAAGCCGCCAGAGCATCCGACAGACGCAAAGAAAAAGGGCCGCCAGCGCGACCCCGTCATCCAGCAGCGGGCAGATATCGGTGATCCGCATCTCCAGCGTCGGAAAGCGCGCCGACGGCCTCAGGTCCCACCAGATTTTCGACGCATCCTCGATGACGCCGGTCCTGACCAGGAGGGCGGCCGTGCGTTGGTATTCCGCCCAGCTTGAGAAATGGTCGGGCAGGCCCGTGCGCGGCAGCGTGTCGAAGATCGTCATGCGGTAGGACTTCAGGCCCGTGGGCCGCCCGCCCCAGAACGGCGACGACGTCGAAAGCGCGAGCAGATGGGGCAGGAAATAGCTCGCCTGATTCATGAGGTCGATGCGCAGATCGTCGTCGTCGATGCCGACATGGACATGCATGCCCGAGATGAGCAGCCGCTGCGCGATCATCTGCAGATCGGCGGCGAGCGCATTGTAGCGGTCCTTGTCGGTGTGAAGCTGATCCGCCCAGGAGGCGAAGGGATGGGTGGACGACGCAATCGGCGCCAGCCCATAAGGCGCGGCGCAATCCGCCACCACGGCGCGCAGCCGCGCCAGATCGGCGTGCACCTCCTTGACCGAGCGGCAGACCGTGGTGCCGACCTCGATTTGCGAACGCATGAATTCAGGGGTGACCTGCCCGCCCCCGGCCGCCAGCGCTTTCTGACAGTCTTCGAGGAGCTGTGCGGGCGGGTCGATGGCGAGATTGCGGGTGTTTTTGTCGACGAGGAGATACTCTTCCTCAATGCCGATGGTGAGACTTGGTTCTGGATGCATGAAACCATCATCTTCGCGGCACTCTCGTCCTGCGCGAGAGCAGACATCTTAGTCTATATCAAATTGGCTAAGAAAACACGGGGGCTGTGTGCCGCACAGGCATGTCCCTGTTGTAACTGGAAATAAACTGTTTTTACTCAGGCCTGGAGTTTTTATGTGAGATTGTATCATATTGCTGATACTCCGCTGCGGAATTGCTGTGGCAGAGCTTGCGTCGCCATCGCGACGGCGCGTCGCGTCGCCAGACGGCGGCGATTGCAATAGAGCTGCTTGGAAGCGGTCTGCAGGAATATGGCGCGCGGGAGTGCATCCTCTCCTTCTGAATGCGCCTGGACGTTTGATTAGAATAGTTCTAAATTATGCGAAGCAATGACAGGGAGCCGCCGTGAAACAATTTTCCCAACTCACCGAAGCCGAGATCCTGGCGCTTGCCATTTCGCGGGAGGAGGAAGATTCGCGGATTTACGCCGCCTATGCCGACGGGCTGCAGGAGAATTTCCCGGCCTCAGCCAAGGTCTTCAACGAGATGGCCGAGGAGGAAGACCAGCACCGCCGCTGGCTGATCGAGCTTTTCCGGCAGAGGTTCGGCGAACACATCCCGCTTATCCGCTCCCAGGATGTGCGCGGTTTCACGCGGCGCAGACCGATCTGGCTGATGCGCCCGCTCGGTCTCGACGCCGTGCGCCGCCAGGCCGAGGAGATCGAATACGAAACGCGGCAATTTTACGAGCGCGCCCTGGCGCGGGCCACCGACGCGGGGACCCGCAAGCTGCTCGGCGACTTGATTGCAGCCGAGCGCGATCATGAAACGCTGGCGCAGCGGCTTACCGAGGCCCACCTGACTGTCGACGCGCGCGAGGAGGAGGCGCAGACCCGTCACCGCATGTTCGTGCTTCAGGTCGTGCAGCCGGGCCTCGCCGGGCTGATGGACGGATCGGTCTCCACGCTCGCGCCGCTGTTCGCCGCCGCCTTCGCGACCCACGACACCTGGAGCACATTCCTTGTCGGCATGGCGGCGTCGGTCGGCGCCGGCGTCTCCATGGGCTTTGCCGAGGCGCTGTCGGACGACGGCTCGCTCACCGGGCGCGGACGGCCCTGGCTGCGCGGCACGATCACCGGCCTGATGACGACGCTCGGCGGCGTCGGGCACACGGTTCCCTATCTCATCGGGGATTTCAACTTCGCCACCAGCGTGGCCGTGTTCATCGTGTTCCTGGAGCTGTGGGCGATCGCCTGGATTCGCGCGCGCTACATGGACACCAAATTCCTGCAGGCGGCCTTCGAAGTCGTTCTCGGCGGCGTGATCGTCTTCGGCGCGGGCGTCCTGATCGGCAGCGCTTAGCGTCCTCAGCCGGCGCATCGCGCCAGCACCTTAATCCAGCAGCGGCGACCACTCCGCCGCCTCCGCGGTCTTATCTTCGTCATCCCGGTCTGCCGTCTGCAGCGCCCGCGCGATGCGATAGAGCACGTCATCCACAGCCCGGTGCGCCACCGCCGACAGCAGATATGGCTTCTTGCGGCACGCCTTGCGCAAGACCGCCGCCTTATCCTGCGCCACCTCGTCCGGGACCGTGTCGCACTTGGACAGCGCCACAATCTCCGGCTTTTTCTCAAGCCCCGCCCCGTACGCTTTCAGTTCGCGGCGCACGGTGCGGTAGGCGGTGGTCACGTCCGGCTCGTTGACATCCACGAGGTGCAGGACGGCGCGGCAGCGCTCGATATGCCCAAGGAAACGGTCGCCGAGGCCGATGCCATCATGCGCACCCTCGATCAGCCCCGGGATGTCGGCGAGCACGAAATCCACATCCCCGATACGCACCACGCCGAGATTGGGATAGAGCGTCGTGAAGGGGTAGTCCGCGATCTTGGGCTTGGCTGCGCTCACAGTGGCCAAAAACGTCGATTTGCCCGCGTTCGGCAGGCCGATGATCCCGGCGTCGGCGATCAGCTTCAGCCGCAGCCAGATCGTCATCTCCTGCCCCTCCAGGCCCGGATTGGTCCGGCGCGGGGCCTGATTGGTGGACGACTTGAAATGCGCGTTGCCGAAGCCGCCATTGCCGCCCTCGGCCAGACACACGCGCTCCCCTGGCGTGGTAAGGTCAGCGATGAGCGTCTCGTTGTCCTCCAGGAAAATCTGCGTGCCCGGCGGCACTTTCAGCGTGATGTCGGCGCCCTTCCCGCCGGTGCGGTTCGCGCCCATGCCGTTGCCGCCGCGCCCGGCCTTGTAGTGCTGCTGGTAGCGGAAGTCGATCAGCGTGTTGAGATTGGCGACGCATTCGGCCCACACATCGCCGCCGCGCCCGCCGTCCCCGCCGTCGGGGCCGCCGAATTCGATGAACTTTTCGCGCCGGAAGGACAGGCAGCCGTTGCCGCCGTCGCCGGACCGGATATAGACCTTGGCTTGATCAAGGAACTTCATGACACTAGCGCTTCAGTTGCTGTCCAACGGCGCGTTCTGCAACCGGCGGTCCGGATGCCGCGCCCCATTAATG
Source organism: Rhodomicrobiaceae bacterium (assembly GCA_050288485.1). Lineage (GTDB taxonomy): Bacteria > Pseudomonadota > Alphaproteobacteria > Rhizobiales > Rhodomicrobiaceae > JARRLC01. The sequence continues at coordinate 5,759 of JBNKDX010000006.1, forward strand.
GCCGGGTTCGTCTGTTCCTGCAAGGCCGGCGCGCCGCTCGCGGCCTCGGCGCTTCAACCGCAATGGTTTGCTCAATCACCGGGCTTGCGGAAGACTCGGCTTGCATCCTGCGCCGTTTCGCCCGATATAGGGGCCGGGAGGTTGGCGGCAGACGAATCCCTCGCCAACCGGGTCAGGTCCGGAAGGAAGCAGCCCCAACGAGTTTCGGTTCGGGTTGCCTGTCGATCTCCCACTTGCCCTTCGCCCGGCTACGGGCGGCGCGGTGATCATCCCCCCTCCAGAATGCGCCGATCCCCGAAACACGCTCTCGCGCATCCCGGGGATGGGAGCCGCCGGTTCAAATCCCAGCGGCCCGAGCTTCACCTGTGGTGGTCTATTTCGGCGCGTTCTGTCCAGCCGCATTGCCACTTGAGCTGTTGAAATAGCGGAAGAACTCGCTCTTCGGCGAAATCACCAGCCGCGTCTCACCCGATTTCAGCCCTTCCTCATAGGCCTGCATCGAGCGGTAGAAGGCGAAGAAATCCGGATCCTTGCTGAACGCCGCGGCGTAGACGCGGTTGCGCTCGGCGTCGCCTTCACCGCGCAGACGCTCTGCGTCGCGGCTGGCCTCGGCCTTGATGACCGTCGCCTGACGGTCGGCGTTTGCGCGGATCCGCTGCGCCTGTTCGCCGCCGCGCGCCCGAAGCTCGGTCGCCTCGCGCTTGCGCTCCGTCTGCATGCGGGAGTAGATCGCGGCGCTGTTCTCCGGCGGCAGGTCGGCATGCTTGATGCGCACGTCCACCACCTCGATGCCGAAGTCCTTCGCCTCGCCATTCACGCGCTCGGCGATCTGGCGCATCAGTTCCTCGCGCTTGTTCCGCACGACATCGATGAAGGGCGAAGCGCCGAGCACGCCGCGCATCGCCGAGTCCATCACGCCGTCAAGCCGGGCGCGGGCGCCTTCTTCGTTGGTGACCGACTGGAAAAACAGCAGCGGATTGGTGATCTTGTAGCGCGCGAACGCATCGACAACGAGACGCTTCTGGTCGGACGCAGTGACTTCCTTGGAAGAAATCTCCATGTCGAGAATTCTCTTGTCGAAGTAGACCACCGACTGGATGAGCGGCATCTTCCAGTACAGGCCCGGCTTCGTGCGGACCTCCTGCGGCTTGCCGAATTCCAGAACAACCGCCGTCTGCGTCGTGTGCACGATATAATAGGAATTGTAGGCGGCCACGCCGCCGAGACCGAGGAGGAGAACAAAGATCACGAAAATTGCGTTCCTCATTACTGACCTCCACTCTTCGGCCGCTTCAACTCGGTCAAAGGCAGATACGGCACCACACCTCCGGCCTTGTCGTCGATGATGATCTTGTCGGTGCCGCCCAGCACGCGCTCCATGGTCTCAAGGAACATGCGCTTGCGCGTCACGTCCGGCGCCTTGGCGTATTCCTCGTAGACCTTCAAAAAGCGGTCGGTCCGGCCCTTGGCCTCGGCGACCGCCTGCTCCTTATAGGCCTGCGCGGCCTGCAATATGGCCTGCGCCTGGCCTCGCGCCTTCGGCACTTCGCTGTTGGCGTAGGCCTCGGCCTCGTTCTGCAGCCGCTCCTGGTCGGCCTTCGCGGCCTGCACGTCGCGGAAGGAGTCGATCACCTGCGCCGGCGGGTCCACCTTCTGCAACTGCACCTGCGTGATCTTCACCCCGGCGCCGTAATTGTCCAGCGTGCGCTGCATCAGATTGCGCACCGCATCCTCGGTTTCCCTGCGGTTCTTGGTGAGAATGGGCTGGATGTCGTTCTGGCCGACGATTTCGCGCATGGCGCTCTCGGCCACGTCCTTGACGGTGCCTTCCGGGTTCTGAATGTTGAACAGGAACGCCGCGGCGTTATCGATCCGCCAGAGGACCGTGAATTCGATATCGACGATGTTTTCGTCGCCCGTCAGCATCAGGCTTTCCTCGGGCAGATGCCGGACGATATCGCCGTCGCTCCCATAGGTCGAACGCGTGGTGATCATACCGACTTCGACGCGGTTCACTTTCGTGACCGCGGGCAGATACACTTCTTCGATCGGATAGGGCCAGCGGAAGCTGAGGCCCGGCGCCAGCGTACGGTTGACCTCGCCGAAGCGCAGGACCACGCCCTGCTGGTAAGGCTGCACCATGACCGTGAAGGAAAAGAAGGCCGCTATCGCGACGGCCGCCAGGACGATGAGCGCCACGATGCCGCCCATGCCGCCGCCGGGCATCGCCTGCTTCAGCCGGTCCTGGCTGCGTTTCAACAGATCTTCGAGATCCGGCGACCCGCCTGAGGGCCCCTGCCCCCATGGTCCGCCCCCTCCGCTTCCTTTCCAGCCGCCGCCACCGCCGCCGCCGCCGTTCTGACTACTCCAGGGCATCGCTTTCCTGTCCTTAGATTAACGCTCTCTAATGTTCACCGCGCATGCTCGCCGACTGCGGTTAACACTGTGTTTCGTTTAGGTACAAAATGAAATCACCTCGCCGGTAGGCCGGGTTATAGGCCACCCCTTCATGCAACGCAAACAGAGGTTATTGATCCCGGCGCCCAGACGCCGGGGGTATCCGCGCCATATGGCGTCCGACGAATGCGGCGTCAACAGGGCGTCAGGCGGCGCGATCGAAAACGCTCAGGGTGAATGCGTACTCGTCTTTCGGGCCCCGCGGCTGCGTCTCGCGGCGTGTTTCGCGCCACGAGGATAAGTCCATTTCCGGAAACCGCACATCGCCTTCGACTTCGGCATGAACCCGCGTCAAATGGATGCGCCGGGCTTGCGGCAGGCAGGCGCGATAGAGTTCGGCACCGCCGATGACCATGATTTCGCCCGCTCCGCGCGCCCGTGCGCATTCGCGGCCCATGGCCAGCGCCTCCTCCTGGCTGTGCGCGACGAATATGCCGGGGGCCGTGAATTGCGGGTCGCGGGTAACGACGATGTTGTCGCGCCCGTCGAGCGGGTGTTTCAGCGAAGCGAAAGTCTTGCGCCCCATGATGACCGGCTTGCCCATGGTGATACGGCGGAAGTGCTTCATGTCGGAGGACAGCCGCCACGGCAGGCCCCCGCCGCGGCCGATGACGCCGTTCTCGGCGATGGCCACCACCAGCGTCAGGATCGGTTCAGCGTCCGCCACCGGGCTGACTCCTTCCCCGCGCGGCGCCGTTCGCACCGGCGGAGACAGCGGCAGCGCCCTCCCCCGCCGCGAAGCCGAGCGGCAGCTCGGTCGTGTATTTGATCTGCTCCATGGCGAAGCTGGAACTGACGTCGGCCAGCTCGATACGCCCGATGAGCCGCTTGTAGAAGCGGTCGTAGCTGTCGATATCGGGCACGACGACGCGCAGCAGGTAGTCCACCGGCCCGCTCATGCGGTAGGCCTCGACGATCTCCGGCATGTCGCGTAGCACGGCGTGAAAGCGCTCCAGCCAGGCAGGGCTGTGCTCTGATGTCGTAATGGCCACGAACACGGTGACGCCCGCGCGGACCTTCCTGGCGTCGAGGAGCGCCACCCGCGCCTCTATGACGCCCTCCTGTTCCAGCTTCTGGATGCGCCGCCAGCAAGGCGTGGTGGACAACCCGACCTTCTTGCCGATGTCGGCGACCGGCAGGGTGCAATCCTTCTGCAGGATGCTGAGGATTTTGATATCGATGGCATCGAGCATGCGCGCGCCTCTGCTTGCGTGGGAAAGTCCCGCCGCGCGGGCGGCGAAATCCTAACCTTCTTAGTATGAATTGCGCGCGGGCGCCAGATCAAGGGATTCGTTTTCTAAACGCGCGGCTTTCACGCGGCCAGGAGCCGCCGCACCTCGCGCCGCAGATATGGCACCGTCTCCGCCTCGAACCAGGGATGCCGCTTCAGCCACGCATTGTTGCGCCAGGAGGGATGCGGGAGGGGCAGATAGCCGTCCGCCGCGTAAGAGCGCCAGTTCGCGACCGTCGCCGTCAGCGAACTTCCGGCCGCGCGTCCCAGATGCCAGTTCTGCGCATACGACCCGATCAGAACGATGAGTTCGAACCGGGGGAGCGCCGCGAACAGCCTCTTGCGCCAGACGTGGGCGCATTCGCGCCGCGGCGGAAGGTCGCCGCCTTTCGTGTCCAGTCCCGGAAAGCAGAACCCCATCGGTACGATGGCTACGCGAGCTTCGTCGTAGAACTCATCCGCCGTCACCCCCAGCCAGTCGCGCAGACGGTCGCCGGACGGATCGGTGAAAGGTCGCCCCGACGCATGCACGCGCGTGCCCGGCGCCTGACCGACGAGGCACACCCGCGCCGTTGAACTCACGCGCAGCACCGGGCGCGGCTCATGCGGAAGCGCAGGCCCCCGGGGCGCGTCGCGGCATATGCGGCAAGCGCGGATTTCGGCAACGAGATCGTCAAGCACCGGATCGAGGACCGGCGGCACAGGACTGGTCATGCCTCAAAAATCGAACACCACGCCGTCGTCCGCAAGCTCATAACGCGCGCGGTCAACATGCTGGCGAGCGGCGAGCATGGCGTCGCCCATATGGGTGAGAACCGTCCGCTTGGCGCCGATCGCCGCGTGGTGCCGGTCGATGGTCACATAGTCGAGATGCATGGGAAGCTGGCGGTCATACTGGTAGCATTCGAGGAGGTAAAGATCGGCACCGCGCCCCGCCGCCACCACGGCGTCCGACCAGCCTGCATCGCCCGAATAGGCGAAAACCCTGTCCCCCAGTTCGAAGCGCAGCGCCAGGGACGGCGAACCGGAATAATGGTCCACCTCGAACGGGGTTACGGCGACGCCATCGAACTCGCGGCGCGCGCCCGGCGCCAGTTCGACGAAGTTCAGTTCGAAATCGGGCGTGAGACTGGCGATGCGGGGATAGAGCACCTCGCAGGCGAGCCGGAACCGCGCTTCGAGGCCCAGAGGACCGGCGAGCGTGAGCGGCGTGCGGCGCTGGCGGGGATAGACGGCGTCGATGAACAGAAACGGCAGGCCGCCGAAATGATCTCCATGCAGATGACTGATGAAGATCAGCGGGATGTCGTTGCTGGCGAACCCCGCGCGGTGCAGGCCCGCGAGCACCGACGGTCCGCAATCGATCAAAAAGCGGCGGCCGCCATCGTCCAGCATATAGCAACTCATGAGCCGCCCCCCGGCGCTGAACGCATCACCCGATCCGAGAACTGTCAGTCGCATGGCGCTTCCTGTCGCATCGCCGGGCGCGGACGGCGGCGCGAGGCCGGCCGGCGGCGACGGCGGATTTACTCGACCGGCGGGTCTGACGCACGGGCTTCAGCGCCTGCCGCAAGCCTTCTCTGATAGCGCGGCCGGAGCGCGTTGCCTAGATGGCGGAACAACTTAGGCCCTTTTCCCGTGGGTAATGTCCCCGGATGGGTTGATTCAGAAACCCGAACGCGCGAAACGCGGAAGTCCACGCCCGATGCCTGCGCGCGGCAACCAAAAAACATCGGGACTTTTTATGTTAGTGTTCTGTACAATAAGTCTTTGCCGCTCTGGTGCAGGCAAGAAAAAAGTGATAGTTCCGGGAAGAAAATGGAGGCCGCATCCATGGCTTTGATCTATCCCTTTATTCTCTCAGGCGGGTCAGGGACGCGCCTGTGGCCGATGTCGCGCAAGGCCTACCCGAAGCAGTTTCTGGCGCTGACCGGCGGCGAGCTCAGCCTGTTCCAGGAAACATGCCGACGGCTGGCGGCGGTCGGCTTCGCCCCGCCGGTCATCCTGGGCAGCGACGAACACCGCTTCATCATCGCCGAGCAGATGCGCGAAATCGGCATCGCCCCGCAGGCCATCGTGCTGGAGCCGCAGGGACGCAACACCGCGCCCGCCGCCGCTGTCGCCGCATTCATGGCGTCGCGCCTCGCCGAGGACGCCGTGCTGCTGCTGGCGCCATCGGACCACCTCATCCCCGATGCGGAAGCCTTCCGCGAAGCGGTCCTGCGCGGACATGACGCGGCCGCTCGCGGCGCGCTGGTCACCTTTGGCGTCAAGCCGACCGAGCCGCACACCGGCTACGGTTATATCGAAGCGGAAGGCGGCGGCGCCACGCTGTCCGTCAAGCGCTTCGTGGAAAAGCCGAGCCAGGAGGACGCCGAGCGCTATGTCGCCTCCGGCAATTTCTACTGGAACGCCGGGATCTTCCTCGTCTCCGCACACGGGCTTCTGGAAGCGTTCCGCACTCATGCACCCGACGTTCTGCGCGGGACCGAGCTGGCCCTCCGCAAGGCCGAAATCGACTTGGATTACATGCGCCTCGACGAGTGCGCCTACGCGGCTGTCCCGAGCATCTCCATCGACTACGCCATCGTGGAGAAGGAAAAGAACGTGGTTTGCGTTCCGCTGACCACGTCCTGGAACGACCTCGGTTCGTGGCCCGCGGTCTGGACGGCCGCGCCCAAGGATTCGCATGGCAACGCCGCGCAGGGCGACGTCCTCTTTCAGGAGGCTTCGGGCTGCTTTGCGCACGCAGAGCATTGCTGCGTGGCGGTCGTCGGGCTGAAGGATGTCCTCGTGGTCGCAACGAAGGACGCCGTTCTCGTCACCTCGAAGGAGCAGGCGCAGTCGGTCAAGAATGTGGTGGAAACGCTCCAGGCCAGCGGCCGCAAGGAGGTCGTCTTCCACAGGCGCGTCTACCGGCCCTGGGGCTGGTTCGAGGGGCTGGACGCCGGCGAGCGCTTCCAGGTCAAGCGTATCATGGTCAAGCCGGGCGCTCAGCTCTCCATGCAAAGCCATTTCCATCGCGCCGAACACTGGGTCGTCGTATGCGGGACGCTGGAGGTCACCATTGGCGACAAAGTGGAACTGCTCGACGAGAACCAGTCGACCTATATCCCGCTCGGCGTCAAACACCGGCTCACCAATCCGGGGCGCATCCCCGCCTATTTGATCGAGGTGCAGTCGGGCGCCTATCTGGGCGAGGACGATATCGTGCGCTACGACGATATATATGGCCGGGCAAGCAGTTGAGAACCCGCCGCGGTTCTCGCCGGGCTTTCAAGGCGCGGAGCATTTCTGTCGGCCGGTGCTGACAGCGCCGCGATATAGCGTTATATGACGCTTCATGACAGCCGCCCCGCGCTGCTCCGGCGCGGGTTAGGGTTCCGTGCGGGCGCATTTGCGCGGCCGCCGCGGGACGGCGGCGTGTCCTGGTCGCATTGAAGGCGTGCGCGGCGCGCCGTTACGGCGGTAATCATGACGGGCGACGACAGCCGCATCAAGCGCGCGCTCTACCGGGCGCACCATCGCGGCACGAAGGAAATGGACCTCATCCTCGGGCGATTCGCCGATTCCGAGTTGGCGGGGCTGGGCGAGGCCGAACTGGACGCATTCGAGGCGCTCATGGTCTCGTCCGACCAGCATATCGACGGCTGGCTCAAGGGTGGCGACGCGCCTCCCAACGTCAAGCCCGCCATTGATCTCATCCGCCGCTATCACAGCATGAACAATTGAAGGACACATGACCGTCGAAACCGGTAATCGAAGCGGCGCGGCAGCAGTCCAGCCCCGTTCCTCCGCGGCGATTGCCGCGCTCGTGGCGCAGGACGCGCCGCTGGCAGCCGCAGGCGTGCCCGAGGGCTTCGACGCCTATCTCATCGCGCGCATGGCGGCGCTCGCGCACAAGGAGCAGACGGCGCCGGTCGCGCTTCTTCACATCGCGCGCGACGACCAGCGCCAGGCCGCTCTTCGGGAACAGCTTCGTTTCTTCGCGCCGCAGGTCGATGTGCTGAGCTTCCCCGCCTGGGACACCGTTCCCTACGACCGCGTGTCGCCGAACGCCGAGATCTCCAGCCGCCGCATCGCCGCGCTGGCGCAACTCGCGCGGCTCAAATCGCCGAAACGCCCGGTCATCGTTCTCACCACGGTGAACGCCGCGCTGCAGCGTGTGCCCCCGCGCGAGGCCATGCGCGCCGCGCTCATCAAGCTGACGGCGGACATGCGGGTTGACATGAGCGCCATCACCCGCCGCCTGGAGTCCTGGGGTTACCGGCGCGCCGGCACGGTGATGGAGCCGGGCGAATACGCGCTCCGTGGCGGCATCCTCGATCTGTTTCCGCCAGCCAGCAGCCGCCCGGCGCGGCTCGATTTCTTCGGCGACACGCTGGAGACCATCCGGCTATTCGACCCCGTGTCGCAGCGCACGCTTGGCGCCAAATCGCAGCTCATCCTCATGCCCGCCAGCGAGGTGCCGCAGGGCGAAGAAGTCACGCGCCGTTTCCGCCAGCGCTATATGGAGCTATTTGGCGCGGTGACGCGCGATGATCCGCTTTACGAGGCGGTGTCCGCGGGCGCGAGCCATCCCGGGTCCGAGCACTGGCTGCCGCTGTTCTACGACCGCCTGGAGACGCTGTTCGACTATGTGCCGGACTCGGTTATCAGTTTCGACCATCTGGCGGGCGACGCGCATAAGGAGCGGCTGGAGGAAATCCGCGACCATTACGAGGCGCGGGCCGAGGCGCTCGAACAGGCCTCTTTCGGCACGCCGCCCTACAAGCCGGTGCCGCCGAAACAATTGTACCTCGACGAGGAAGACTGGCAGACGGCGCTCACAGCCCGCAAGCTGCGCTTCTTCTCGCCCTTCGAGGCGGCCGAGGCCGCGGGCGGCATGGCCTGCCTGAATTTCGGCGCCAAGATCGGACGCAATTTCGCGCTGGAGCGCGCCGACCAGGCGGATAAGCTTTTCGACGCCGTCATCGCCCATATCCGCGCGCTGCAGGAAGCGGGCAAGCGCGTGCTCGTCGCCGGATGGTCGGAGGGTGCCAGCGAGCGGCTCGCGCACATGCTGGAGACGCACGGCCTGAAAGGCGGCGCGTCGATCAAGGCATACGCCGAGGCCACCCGGCTCGACCGCAAGGCGGTGGCGTTCGCCGTGCTCGGACTGGAGCATGGTTTCGAGACGCCGGACCTCGCGGTCATCGGCGAACAGGACATTCTCGGCGACCGTCTCGTGCGCCGCCGCAAGGCGCGCAAAGGTGCGGATGTCCTGAGCGAAGCCGCCTCGCTCACGCCCGGTGATCTCGTGGTGCACGCAGATCACGGCATCGGCCGCTTTCTCGGCCTGCAGGCGATCACCGCCGCGGGCGCGCCGCATGATTGCCTGGAAATCGAATATCACGGCGGGGACAAGCTTTTCCTGCCCGTCGAGAATATCGAGCTGCTCTCGCGCTATGGCTCCGATGATTCGGACGCCGTGCTCGACAAGCTCGGCGGCGTGGCATGGCAGGCGCGCAAAGCCCGCCTCAAAAAGCGCATCCGCGATATCGCCGGCAGCCTCATCAAGGTGGCCGCCGAACGCGAGCTGAAAGAGGCGCCGGTCCTCGCCCAGCCCGAGGGGATGTATGACGAGTTCTGCGCGCGTTTCCCTTATGATGAAACCGACGATCAGGCGACGAGCATCGAGGCCGTGATCGAAGATCTGACGCGCGGGCGGCCGATGGACCGGCTGATCTGCGGCGATGTCGGTTTCGGCAAGACCGAGGTGGCGCTCCGCGCTGCGTTCATCGCGGTGATGGGCGGCAAGCAGGTAGCGGTCGTCGTGCCGACGACGCTGCTCGCCCGTCAGCATTACAAAACCTTCACCGAGCGTTTCCAGGGCTTTCCGCTGAGGGTCGCGCAGGCATCGCGGCTGATTTCGGCGAGGGATCTTGCAGATGTGCGCGATGGGCTCAAAACCGGCAAGGTGGACATCGTCATCGGCACGCATGCGCTCTTGGCCAAGAACATCGAATTCGCCAATCTCGGGCTCCTCATCGTAGACGAGGAGCAGCATTTCGGCGTCTCGCACAAGGAGCGGCTGAAGCAGCTCAAAGCCGACGTTCACGTCCTGACGCTCACCGCGACGCCGATCCCGCGCACCCTGCAACTGGCGCTCACCGGCGTGCGCGAAATGTCGGTGATCGCGACGCCGCCCGTGGACCGGCTGGCGGTGCGCACCTTCATCACACCGTTCGATCCTGTCACCATCCGCGAGGCGCTCCTGCGCGAGCGCTACCGGGGCGGACAGAGCTTCTATGTCTGCCCGCGCATCTCCGACCTCGACGAAGTCGCGGCCTTTCTGCGCGAGCATGTGCCGGAGCTGAAATTCACCATCGCCCACGGGCAGATGGCGGCAAGCCAGCTCGAAGACGTGATGGCGGCCTTCTACGACCGGCAATTCGACGTTCTGCTATCGACGACGATCGTGGAATCGGGCCTCGACATCCCGACGGCGAACACCCTCATCGTGCACCGCGCCGACATGTTCGGGCTGGCGCAGCTTTACCAGTTGCGCGGGCGCGTCGGGCGGTCGAAAACGCGGGCGTACGCACTGTTCACCATTCCGCCGAACCAGAAACTCACGCCCACCGCCGAGAAGCGGCTCAAGGTGCTGCATTCGCTCGACAGTCTTGGCGCGGGCTTTACGCTCGCCAGCCACGACCTCGACATCCGCGGCGCGGGCAATCTCTTAGGCGAGGAGCAGTCCGGCCACATCCGCGAGGTTGGTTTCGAGCTGTATCAGTCGATGCTTGAGGAAGCGGTGGCATCCTTGCGCGAGGGCGGCGTCGAGATGCGCGACGAGCAATGGTCGCCGTCGATCAATGTCGGCAGCGCGGTGCTGATCCCGGAGACCTACGTGACCGATCTGTCGGCACGGCTGAGCCTTTACCGGCGCCTCTCGGCGGTCGCCGAGCGCGACGAAATCGAGGCCATGGCCGCCGAAATGGTGGACCGTTTCGGACCGCTGCCGGAGGAAGTGAAGCATCTTCTGGGCGTGGTGCAGATCAAGGCCTATTGCCGCAAGGCGGGCGTCGCGCAGGTCGAGGCCGGGCCGAAGGGCGCGGTCATCGCTTTCCGCCACAATACTTTCGCCAATCCGGCGGGGTTGGTAACGTTCATCGGCGAGCATGAAGGCACGGTCAAGCTGCAGCAGGACCACCGCCTCGTCTTCAAGGCCGACTGGGCGGAAGCCGAAGAGCGGCTGAAGGGCGTGCGCAACGTGGTGCGGCGGCTCGCGGAGCTGGCGGGCGAAGCGAGGAAGGCACCTTGAGGATGACGTCGAATACGGCTGACAGCATACACATCATTCTTGATGAGGCTTTGCCATGATCTCCGGTCTTTTCGCTCTCGCCCAGCCGCCGCTTCTGCTGCTCGACCCTGAATCCGCCCACGAGGCGACGCTCTGCGCGCTAGAACGCGGCTTGTATCCACGCGGAGGACATGATGATGCGCGGCTGCGCCAGACCGTTTTCGGCCTGGACTTCCCCAATCCGCTGGGCATGGCGGCGGGATTCGACAAGAATGCGCGCGTACCGGGGCCGCTTCTCAAGATGGGGTTCGGATTTACGGAAGTGGGCACCATCACGCCACGCCCGCAGGAGGGCAATCCGCGCCCACGCGTCTTCCGGCTGATCCGCGAGCATGCGGTCATCAACCGTCTCGGTTTCAACAATGGCGGGCACGCCGAAGCGCTCGCGCGGCTGAAAGGACGGCCGCCCGGCATCATCGGCGTCAATCTCGGGGCGAACAAGGACAGCGCCGACCCGGCGGAGGATTATGTCCAGGGGCTGCGCACGTTCGTGGACGCAGCGGACTATTTCACCGTCAACATCTCTTCGCCGAACACGCCGGGCCTGCGCGATCTGCAGGCGCCGAACCGCCTGAGCGATTTGCTCGCGCGGCTCATGGCGGAACGCGGCGCGCTGGTCGCGGGCGGCCATCCGCAGCGGCCCATCCTCGTCAAGCTCGCGCCCGACATCCATGACGACGATCTGCCCGCGATCATCGCCTGCCTGACCACGCATGGCGTTGACGGCATCATCCTCACCAACACCACGGTTTCGCGCGACGCGATCCCGAACGCGGCCCGCCGCAATGAGACGGGCGGACTGTCCGGCCGCCCGCTGTTCAAGGCGGCGACGCGCATGCTGGCCCGCGTCTATCAGCTCACTGAGGGCAAGGTTCCGCTCATCGGCGTCGGCGGCATCGATTCCGGCGAGGCGGCGCTGGCGAAGATCCGCGCAGGGGCAACGCTTCTGCAGCTTTATACAGGCATGATCTATCGCGGGCCGGGGCTGATCGGCGAGATCAACCGGACACTTCTTCAGCAGATGGAGGCGGAGGGAGCCACCTTGCTGGAGGCGCTGCGTGGACGGGACGCGGAGATTTGGGCGCGAATGTAGCCACACACAAATAGGAGAATCTCCTACACGAAGGGCCTCGCGGCCAGTTTCTAAATGTAAGAGGCTGCCCCGAAGGCTTATTCAGCATCCAGATCATCCAGCGTTTGCACTCGAACTTTCATCACGCAGGAGTCAAAGGAGAACACCCGTTGTCCTTTATCATATTCTGCCCGCTCTTTCATTGTTAACCAGATCAAAGCCGGTTCCTCGCAGTCGGCTCTGCCGCAGATGGCGGCAGTGGCGTGTCCCCCAACGGGGATTGCGGCGGCCACATAAGTCTTCGTCCTGCCGTTTGGGTGGCCGCATTTCCTACAACGTGCAAGCGCCATGATAGTGACTCCTGATCTACCAAGCGGTACGTTACGAAACTGTCTCGGTCCTGGCAGGCCGGGACAAACACATATGTGACTATCCTTGAGAAACGACACTGGACCCGCCCCATGACCGCCCCTACCCATTTCGAAGGCGGCTGCACCTGCCGCCATGTCCGCTACCGTATGACATCCGCCCCGATGTTCGTGCATTGCTGCCACTGCCGCTGGTGCCAGCGCGAGACGGGCGCGTCCTTCGCGCTCAACGCCCTGATCGAGGCGGACCGCGTCGAACTGCTCTCCGGCGAGGTGGAGATCGTCGATACACCGTCGGCGAGCGGGAAGGGCCAGAAAATCGCGCGCTGCCCGAAATGCCGGGTCGCGGTATGGAGCAATTACGGCGGCGCGGGCGATGTCGTGCGCTTCGTGCGCGTCGGCACACTGGATGAACCGGACGAATTTCCGCCCGACATCCATATTTTCACCTCCTCCAAACAACCTTGGGTCGTTCTGCCGCCGGACACGCCTGCGGTCGCGGAATACTACCGGGCGTCGGAATATTGGCCCGCAGAAGCGATGGCCCGGCGCGCCGCGCTGCGGCCGGAAAACTGATGCCGCAAAGCCGCATGATAGCCATTCCTTGAGCCGGTCTCACACCGTGAAACGCCGCCGTCGGCGGCATTCCTGCAAACGCCAGTCGGAGGCGTTGCGCGAGGTGCGCCAAAAAGCGTAAGGAGTTCTGACAAGAAACGACAGCCCGCGCTTGCTTCGGCGGCGACTGTAGGTTATCCAATTTCGTCAGCCACGAGGCCAGGGGGGATCGCGGCCGGTTGCGTGTGCGGCGCAATGCCTCAAATGCGGGGAACCATGAGCCAAATTCTCGCCGACTACCTGCCGCTCGTCATCTTCTTCGGGGTCTGCTTGGTCATTGGCCTAGCGTTTCTCGTGGCGCCCTTCATCCTCGCACCACGCCACCCCGACCCCGAGAAAGTCTCGACCTATGAATGCGGCTTTCCGGCGTTCAGCGACGCACGCGCGCGGTTCGACGTGCGGTTCTACCTCGTCTCCATCCTGTTCATCATCTTCGACCTGGAAGTGGCATTCCTCTTCCCATGGGCGGTGGCGTTCAAGGAGGCGGGAGCGTTCGGTTTCTGGGCTATGATGATTTTCCTGGCCATCCTGACGATCGGCTTCATCTATGAATGGCGCAAAGGGGCGTTGGAATGGGATTGACGACTGATCCGCAGGGCAGACCCGTGACTGCGGCAGCGCCGCGCAATGACCCGTTCTTCACCGACGTCTCCAACGAACTGGCCGACCGCGGCTTCCTCGTCACTTCGACGGATACGCTGATCCAGTGGGCGCGCATCGGCTCGCTGCACTGGATGACTTTCGGTCTGGCCTGCTGCGCCGTGGAGATGATGCAAGCGGCGATGCCGCGCTATGACCTGGAGCGCTTCGGTTTCGCGCCGCGCGGCAGCCCGCGCCAGTCGGACGTGATCATCGTCGCGGGCACGCTGTGTAACAAGATGGCCCCGGCGATCCGCAAGGTCTACGACCAGATGCCGGAACCGCGCTACGTGATCTCCATGGGATCGTGCGCCAATGGCGGCGGCTATTACCACTATTCCTACTCGGTGGTACGCGGCTGCGACCGCGTGCTGCCTGTCGATATCTATATACCGGGCTGTCCGCCGACCGCCGAAGCGCTGGTCTACGGCGTGATGCTGCTACAGAAGAAAATCCGCCGGACTGGAACGATCGAGCGCTGAGGATGGGGATGGCCGCAGAAAAACTCAACGAGATGGGCGAGACGCTGGCCAAGAGCCTCGGGCCTGCGGTTATCGGCCACCAAGTCGCCTTCGGCGAACTGACCCTCAATGTGAACCGCAACCAGATCGCCCATGTCCTGCGCTATCTCCGCGACGATCAGAAATGCCTGTTCACGATCCTGATTGACGTTTGCGGCGCGGACTATCCGGAGCGCGCCCAACGTTTCGATGTCGTCTACCACCTCCTCAGCCCGCAGTTGAACCAGCGTATCCGCGTGCGCGTCACGACGGACGAGGCCGGCGCAGTGCCGAGCGTGGTCTCCGTCTTCCCGGCCGCCAACTGGTACGAGCGCGAGACGT